>JAISKY010000095.1 GCA_031260745.1 Oscillospiraceae bacterium | reverse complement strand
CGAAGTTCCCAGTAACTTCGCGATTTCGGGAACTATCTCCGTTTCCGCATCAAGGTACGGGCGCAAATCCTCAAGTAAGCCTTTGTTTGCGTATGTATCATACGGCATCATATACAACGCGAAAATGTCAGGAATAACACCCGCCGCTATCTCCGTATTAAGTTTTACGGACGCAGTTCGGCTTGTGTCGTAGATGTCGTTGTACTCTGTAACGATTATCGCGTACTCCTGATTAACGCGGTTAAACTCCGTAACTGCTTCGCGGATATTCTGGTTAAGCGTAAAAGCCGCCATTGTAAGCTCAATTTTGGGTTTAACGCTTTTCGCGGGAACCAGGCGAAGCGTGATAAACTCCGTATTAGCGCGGTTCGCGACTAAAATCCTGCCGCCTTCAATTTCACCCAGCGGATACAACTCGCTTTCGGCGTAGCCTAACTCAATAATCGGAGAAATGTCAAATCCCTCCGGCGATAGCAGCGAATCGTCGGCGTATATCGCGGGAAAAGTGTCGGCGCGCTCAAACCCGGAACCGTCGGGGTTGATTTTGAACACCTGATTCTCGAATATGTCATAGCGGGAATCTCCCGCAGCAACGTCAAGCTCGGAGTTAGGGTTACTTGACTGCCGAGTACCGACTTTGACGCTCATCGTAAAGTATACCGCTCCGTCAATCATCATCGGTCGGAACAGGTCAGTAACCTCGCGAGGTAACGCTATAAACTCCGGAACCCAGACCATCTCCTGGTCGGGCGGAGTTTCGGGCGCGTCAGTAACTCCCGGAGTTGGCTCGGCTTTGTTAGCCGCGCACGTCGTAAGCAAAACAAACGTCAAAGCTGCCGCTAATATACGTAAAATTTTCACTGTTCCCACTCCAGCGCCAGCCAATACAACAGGTCGCTCGCGTATCGCAAATCGCGAATGTCAAGCGTTTCAACGGGAGTGTGCATATACCTCAGCGGAATTGATACCAGCGCGGTCGCGATACCTTGACCCGCAAGTTGAATCACCGCGGAGTTAGTCCCGCTGTTTCCCGGCAAAACCTCGATTTGATACGGAATGCCGCGCTTGTCCGCGACCGCTTTCAAACGCTCGGTGAATTTGCGGTTCATATTCGGACCTACGCCGATTGTCGGACCTTTGCCAAGCTCAAACGCCTCGTGACCTTTCGTGTCCGCGGACTGTCCGAACGTGACATCGACAACTACCGCATAATCCGCGCCGGAGTTCAACGCGCCTACTTGCGCTCCGCGAAGTCCGACTTCCTCCTGAACGCTGAACAGAAATGAGAGGTCTACGTTTAACTTTTCGCCGTCAAGCCGTTTGAGTACGTCAAGCAAAACCGCGCAGCTAGCCCGGTTGTCAAGAGCTTTCGCGGAAAATAGACTCCCGTTTAACTCGCGTCCAACCTCCGTAATTGTTAACTGTTCACTGTTAACTGTTAACTGCTTAAACACTCCCGGAGTTCCGACTGGTACGGCAACGCCGCCCGTATCGACAAACAAATCGTCGGGCGCGATTATCTTATTCTCCGAGCCGTCAGCTAAATGCGGCGGCAACGCTCCGATAACGCCGTAGACTCGACTCCCCCCGGCGGCTTCGCCGACCCCCCCCTCAAAGAGGGTGGCAACCCCAGCCGCTTCGCCGCCTCCCTCCGAGGGAGGTACAGATTCCGTCGCGTCGCCCCCCTCTCCGAGGGGGGGTAGGGGGGGAGTAAGAAACAAAATCTCGCTACCGGGCAAAATCCTCAAATCCGGACTGCCCAAAATAGCGATTTTACAAAAACCATCGACGTATTCTGTAACAATGACGCCCACTTCGTCGATGTGAGCGTCATATAATCGCCTATTCATACACGCTTACGCGCTTGCGGTCTTTACCCAAACGCTCAAAGCGTACCGTTCCGCTTTTCAGCGCGAACAAATTATCGTTGGAGCCTCTGCCGACGTTGATTCCGGGGTGAATCTTCGTACCGCGCTGAGTTACCAGTATATTGCCGCCAAGTACGAACTGCCCGTCCGCGCGCTTAGGTCCCAAACGCTTGGATTTACTGTCCCGACCGTTCTTAGTCGAACCCATTCCTTTTTTGTGAGCCATTGCTAATTCACCTCCCGGCTTACCTTGTTATTGTTTCAATCTGTACCTGAGTATACGGTTGTCTGTGTCCGTAAGTTCTCCGATAATTCTTCTTGGGCTTCATTTTGAAAACGCGAATTTTCTTCGCTTTGCCCTGCTTTACGACTTTAGCCGATACCGATGCTCCGTCAACGAACGGAGTACCGAACTTGGATTCGCCCTCGTCCTCAACAAGCGCGAGAACTTTGTCGAACTTGACGGTTTCACCGCCCTCAACCGGCAATTTCTCGATAAAGAGAATGTCGCCCTCCGCTACGCGGTATTGCTTACCGCCGGTTTGAATTACTGCGTGCAGCAATTGTGTACGCTCCTTATGTTAAACTCGCTCTAAAGGCGTCCGCGCTTTTACAAAAAATGCGGAATCTTAAACCTCGTCAAAGCGGCTTAATAATTATAGCAGACCGCGACAAATTTGTCAAGCGTTTTTTTGCCTTTTTGCCAAAAGCACTATATTAGAAACAAAATCAGGCTTTGCGATTACCCGAACACCGCCGCATCAATCAAAATCAAGAATTTTCCCTCCAAAGGTCCGGACGGCGCGACATCGTACGACTTATTGCCTGATATTTACGCCAGGCTTTTATCTTCTCGTGGTCGCCGGAACGCAGAATCTTAGGAGCGGTACGGTTTTCCCAAACCTCCGGTCGAGTGTACTGCGGATATTCCAGCATACAGCTCCAATGCGATTCCTCCGTAAAACTTTCCTCGCTTGCCAATACGCCCGGCACTAAGCGGCAAATTGAGTCCGCAATAGCCATCGCGGGAATCTCGCCCCCCGTGAGGACGTAATCGC
>JAISKY010000064.1 GCA_031260745.1 Oscillospiraceae bacterium | reverse complement strand
TATATTCGAGGGTTTTACGAAAGATGAAATAATCGCCGCGCTCGGCGAAATACGTCAATTCTTGGGTATAGCGGATTCCGACCCGGCGATTCCGACTCCGACACCCGTGAACGCTTCTCCGGATGACGGCGTAGATTCGGTTGAGATACCGACACAGGTGGACGGCGGAACTTCGGTCGCGATACCGACCGCAGAGGACGCTCATACGCTGCTTGTTGAGCAATACTGGGGCATAGGAGAAGTAAGAGCCGAGTTTCAGGCGGTAACGACGCTTTGGGAAAAGATAGACGCGTATTTGTTCATAGTTACTTTGCCGGACGGCACGGACGAATACGCCGCGATTTCTATCAACAACGGCGAATTATACCGCCTTGAAGAGCGTGAGGACGGCGGGTTCGAGGAAATCAGCGAAAACCTGAATCCGTAGCTCCGATTCGGCAATTGCATATTAGCATTAAAAAAGCCGCGCTGTCATTTGGCAACGCGGCTTTTTACGGTTTGCAGACTTTTTGGCTATAGCGTAATCAGGTTCTTGGGCGAGTGTGTGATATTCTCCGCGCCGTCTTTACGGATTATTATTACGTCCTCAATACGAACGCCGAATTTGCCGGGCAGATAGATTCCGGGTTCGGCTGAAATTATAGAATTTTCCGGAAGCGGCTTATCATAACTTATTGAAGCTCTGGGATTCTCGTGGATTTCAAGCCCGACTCCGTGACCGAAGCCGTGACCGAAAAACTCACCGAAACCCGCTCCCGCGATTACGCTATGCGCGGCTTCGTGAACCGATTTACCGCTAACGTCCGCTTTCGCGGCGGCAATTCCGGCTGCTTGAGCCGCTAATACAGTTTCGTAGACGAGTTTCATCTCGTCAGTCACCGAGCCAACCGCGACTGTTCGCGTCATATCGGAGCAATATCCGTCCAGGATACAGCCGAAGTCCATCGTAATGAAATCTCCGCGCTCCACGGGTTTGTCCGACGGTACGGCGTGCGGCATACTGCCGTTAGCGCCTGACGCTACAATCGGGTCGAACGACACATTATCCGCGCCACGTATCAGCATACGGTAAGTTAACTCTGCGGCAATCCGCTTCTCCGTCATTCCCGGTTTAATTATCGTCAGTATTTCGGAGAACACTTCATCGGTAAGCGCTTGAGCCGCTTTCATCTTGACAAACTCCGCTTCGGATTTAGATGTACGAAGCTCCGTAAGTATTGCTTCGGCGGGAATCAACTCCGTTTTTAGCTGTTTGGAGTACGCTTTGTATTGTGAGTACGGCATACGCTCGTCCTCAAATCCGACGCGGGCAATATTCTTAGAACGCAAAATGTTACCCAGTATTTCAACCTCCGCGGCGGCTTTAGCGGAAAGGTGAACGTCCGCGCCTTTAGCCTTGTTACGCGCGGCTTCAATATAGCGTGAGTCCACAATCAGGTGCGCTCCGTCCGAGGTTATCAGCAGCGTTCCGTCGGAGCTTGGGAATCCCGTGACATAGCGGCGGTTAATCGTACTGACAATCAGCATCGCGTCAATGTTAAGCTCCGCAAACTTAGCGCGGATTTTTGAATATATGTCCATCTTGTACTAACTCCTGTTTTGTACTTTTTACGGCTAAGTTTTGAAGTCGAGTTGTTTCCAGTTGCGTACGAAGTATTCTATACCCGACCACAGCGTCGTTACAATCATTAGGATAATTGCCGCCGTATCTACGGTGAGAATACCGGGGATAATCTCGAAATTGTGTAAAAACTCTGTTATCATAAAGCATATCGCGACGATTGAAACTACGGTTTTGACTTTACCGGAGGTTCCCGCGGCTATTACAACGCCCTGAGCCGCCGCGACAAGCCTAAGCCCGGATACGGCGAACTCGCGGGCGATTATTATCATCGCCGCACACGACGGCATTTGCCCGCCCTCCACCAGCATCAGTAACGCGGCGGTAACAAGCAGTTTGTCGGCAAGCGGGTCAATGAACTTTCCGAACGTCGTTACCTGATTGTATTTACGGGCGACATAGCCGTCAATGTGGTCAGTTATTCCCGCGATTATAAATATACCCAACGCGACAATATCCGAATACGGAAAAGAGCTTAACATCGCAAGCATAAACAACGGTATCAGCGCGACCCGGAAAAGGGTTAACTTATTTGCAGTAGTCATATCGGTTCACGCGCGGGTTAGTTTGTCCGCGCCTCCTCCCCGATTAATTCCGCGACTAAATCACCGTCAAGTACGTCGGTTATTTTAACTTTGACTATTTTGCCAAGCAGTTCTTTGCCTGACCCGTAACTTACGAAAATTTTACCGTCAACGTCCGGAGCTTCCGCGCCGCTTCGCCCGAACCAACACTCGCCCCATTTGTCGTAGCCCTCGATAAGTACGTCAACTTCGGAACCAATACGCGATTCGTTGAAATCGTCCATAATCCGCGCCTGCAAGTCGGAAACCAACGCGGCGCGATGTTCCGCAAGTTCCTCGTGTACTCGGTCGGACATTTCGGCGGCGGGAGTACCTTCCTCCGGCGAGTACGGGAAAACTCCGGCGCGTTCGATTTTAGCTTCGCGGAGAAAATCGCAAAGACGCTCAAATTCCGGCTCACCCTCGCCGGGCAACCCGGTAATCACCGTGGTACGAAGCGCGACGTTAGGGATTTTAGCTCTTAGTTTCTCGAACAGAGCTTTTATCTCTGCGGAGTTTCCTCTGCGGTTCATACGTTTAAGCACACCGTCGTCAATGTGCTGTATCGGTATGTCAAGATACTTCACGACTTTTGGCTCGGCGGCGATAACGTCAATCAACGCGTCGGTAACTTCGTCGGGGTACAGGTAATGCAGACGCAACCACT
>JAISKY010000002.1 GCA_031260745.1 Oscillospiraceae bacterium | reverse complement strand
CCGCGTCGAATTCCTTTATCATAGCCAATTCGCCCTTGTCAATCGAAGCGTCACGGTCGGACGGTTTGATTACCGGAGCCGCCTCAACCGCGTTAGGCTTGATTGCGTAGGTCAGCGACTGGAATATGTTCGCGCCCGCTTGCGCTCCGCCGAGCCACCAAGTAAACTCTTGCGGGGTAAGCGTCCGGTAAATCGGCTTATTATTCGCGTCGCGTCCAACCTCAATCGTACAACTGTTGACGTTGCTGATTACGGTTGGGTCATCTGCGGCGGTATAGTCCGCGATTACCGCCTGACGATACAAACCGAAGTCATACGACATTCGCTTGACAAAGCCTGTAAGCGCCTGTTTGCTGATAGTGTCGGTCCCGTCGTAAATAACGACGTCAAAACTCTGGTCCTCAAGCGCGAGTAAAAAGTTGCTGTACGCCGTACCGAGAACCGTACCGTCCGCGCCGCCTGTCATTGGCGCGCCTACGAACGGAGTAAGTAACGCCGTAGCGGTTCCGCTGAAAGTTACCCAGTCGTTATCGACCACATCACCGACTACCGCCGCGACATAGTTGTCTTCGTCGATATAACTTCCGACTGTTTGAATATCAACAGGCGTACCGTCAACCACGGTTTCGACTGTATATACCGCATACGCGACTTCTCCCGGTTCACCGCCCGATACTTCATACTCAGTATCAACGTCCGGTGATACAACCACATATATGTCGTTGCCGCGCACTCCCGGATATTTTGCCGTTGCCGTAAGCGCGTCCGCTGAGAGCGCCGCTTTTACCGCTCCGGTGGTATCAAGGCGATACACTAACAGTTTCTTCGGCGGCGACGTGCGGTTTGTGCCGAGGAAAATTTCTCTCACCCACAGCATTGAATCGTCCGAATAGTCATAACCCAGCATAGCGAATGCTTCAAGCGGACTATCCAGTCTTGTAAACGCCGCGGGATTTCCCCAACTCATATGCCGGGAAATGACTACCGTGCCGCGGTCGCCTACCGAGGCGCTGGCGCGGGCTACCGAGTTCATATTCAGATAAAATCCCGGTTGCTTGCGGTTCATAGTTACAAATGTTCCACCCGCCATTATTTCACCCCCTTACTGAAATATTCCTGCACAATTTTGTCCGCGTCCTCAATCGTATACGAGGGTTTCGGAAGTAACGCGCGCAGGAAATCTTTGCTGTATTGCTTGTATTTTTTGCTGTTTATCAGCGTAGCGGTCGGAATACCCGGCTTTTCTTTCACCCCGACCTCTTTTGGTTTGTTGTCTTTCACGACGGTTCCTCCTCTGCGTCTATAATTGGTTCTTCGAGTATCTGCATATACGGTACAGGCTTATAGCGCCGATATGATAAATCCAGTCTGAACTTATAATGCAAACCACTCCGGTCATAATTCCACGTTCTGTCGCGTGTGCGTAGAATATGCGTATTGTCGTCTGTATCGGTAAAACTGAAAAACTCGAACACGTTATCGAATCCGTCAACTACTCCCGAATACTCATCATCAAGATTAGGCAAATTGAAATCCGACAGATATACCAAATCGACCATTATATAACGGAGCGCGTGTCCTACCCGGTTATGCTTAACTCCCGATGTCGGTATAAATGTTATGTACACACACGGCAAATCGCCTTGAACGGTAGGGCTTGAATACACACAAAAATTCTCACCCAATACGTTCTTAATTGCCCTAGCTAAGGCTTGCGTAATCGTTTCGAGCGTTACATTCCCCATAGGCTCAATCCTCCGTAAGCATTTTTCCTAATTCGTAATGCAACCGCGCCTCATATTCGATTCGCGCATACTCTTTCGCGTGAATACCCGGAATATACGACGTTTTTGTTCCGACCATCATACCTTTACCCTTATCGCCTTCTTCATATCCGGGGATTTTTTCAATCAATCCGCTTTGGGGATTTACCATAATCCCCGGTACAAAATGCTTATCCATTCTGTGACCGTCATTGACATATCCGGCATAATCCATATTGTTGCCGAGTATAACCGTAAATTCGTTCCCGGTATGTTCACTATACGTTTGACTTCCTCTTGCCCAACCGCCTTTCATTCCGCCTGTTCGCATATCAGTTCCGACAAGCTTAGAATCAGCGTTAGGCGGAGTCATTTCCGCCGCGACGATTACAGCCGCGTCAATAGCTTTTTCCTGCGCTCTCGCTATCTTTTCGGGAATATTCTTTTTGAGTTCGCGTAATTGCGCCAGTCGTTCTTCAAACGGGAATTTAGTCATCTGCGTTTCACCCTTTCCTCGCCGCTTAACGGAATCTCCTGATGTGCAAGCCCCATTTTCACACCGCCGAACGGTTCATAATATTTTGCCGCTTTTCCGGCGTAATACCTTTGCTCGGAGTTGGCGTAACCTAATCGTCCGCCGCGAGTTACCCATATTTCATCGCCTTCGCGTATATCAACGTCATTACTGCACGCGAGCTTGTCGCTCGGCGCATAGTCGGCGGCATTATCGCTCATTTTGACATTAGGCTTGCTGTTTTGATATACTCTGCACGGTATTCCGAGCATTATTTCTACCCGCGCGGTATTTGTTACCGCTCCGTTCGGAACGTCTTGGTCGCGGCATACGCGCATTGTGTCCGTATACCAGTTATTCTTTGGATTTACAAGCATTTCTGAACCTCCGTCAGATAATATAACTACCCGCCATTCCTAAGAGCCGAGCCATTGTCACAAGCTGTAAGCCGTAACTGGAGGCGTTCCACGCGCCCCATTTTTCCGTTGCCGCTTGTATCTCGCGAGCGTTATACGAAACGCTCGCATCGCCCAGAGAACCGCTTGTCGGTGAGCCTACCATTGTACCGCTTGCCGCCGCTGTCATCGGGTTATTATCCTCGCTCGCGGGAGAATAACCGTCAAGATATAGCTTGCAGTAGTGCGCCGTAAATAGTCCTGCCGCAAGCCTCCACATTTCGCGCCAACGCGCCGGGATAATCGCCGAGTTAGCCATCTCAATAAAAGTATTCAACATTCCCGGCGGCACCAGCGGTAACGGATTACCATCACCGTCAAGCGTAGCAAACTGCGGATAGTCCTCAACGAACATATCCGCAGTATAATCACCCGACTCTCCGACAACCATATTCGCGGCGGCGGTTTTAAGTCCCATTATGTTATAAAGTGAGTGGTTCACAGAATCACCCCTTTTCGTCCTCTTGCTCCGTTTCCTCCGTCGTTTCGCCGTCCTCTTGCTCCGGATTTTCCGGCGCGTAACCGTCAGATGTTTCCGGCGTACTGTTTTCCTTTGTTTCCGCTTCGGCTTTTGCTTTTGCCTTAGCCTCCGCTTTAGCTTTGGCTTTTTCGGCGGCGGTTTGGACCGGCGTAACCGGAACGGACGGAACATCTACCTGAACCGTGAATGTGCCGTCCGAGCAATTCAGCTTGAAATACTCGTGTTTCGTAACCCATTCCGGCACCGAGCCGATAAAGCCCGCCGGAATGGAGAAACTACGCTTGCCGTTATAGTCCTTTACGACCCTGCTGGCTTTGCTGTAAATAATCATAGAATTATGCCTCCTTATATCCCGTCGCGATACACGGCGGTCTGCGTGTAGAGATACTCTACCTCAGAGAGGTTCGCGGCGTAGCGTGAATCGTAACTGCCTTCCGTCGCGTTTGGCGCGGTCATAATACGCGACAGCGGAGCAAGTTCCTCAACTGCCAAATAGCGCTCGTTATGGCAGTATACCGCCATACGGTCTTTACCGCCCGCGCCGATTCCCTTGTTCCACTGCGTCGCGCCGATGAACAATTCGCCGCCGTTTGCTTTGGTTATATTGTTCTCCAACAAATACTCTAAGATAGAGATATTCGCTAAATCGCTGTTGGTGCGCTCGACGATTTTGTTGAACTGTTCGTAAGGCAGGAGTATGTGGTTCGGCAGCGCTTCGCGGTCATAACCAGCCTGTTCCCACGCGGCGTTGATTGCTTCGTTAATATCGTCGCGAATCTGCTCCGCGGTTTTATCGTCCCACGCGGTAGACCCGGAACCGTTATCCGCTACGTTCGCCGCCGCGATATTCGGATTGTTCAGCAAGCCGAAAGAACCGTATTTAGAGATTCCGAAGTATACGTTTTGTTCCATATGCTTGTCGTAGGTGTGCCGGACGCCGCGCGTCAGAATCTCGTCAAGACTGCGACCAGTGATTTTGCTCCGCTCCAAATCGACGTGCATAATGCGGACAGCGACCTCGAAAGCGTGCGTTTTCCAAGTGTCCTTGTCAAAGTTCGCTTGGATTAACGGAGTTGCGTTTGCGCCTCCGGCGCTTACAACACCGTCTCCGCTTCCTCCGGTAACACCGTAGTCAATCGACATCGCGGAAATGAACTCCACCCAACCGCCGCCGACTTTCACGGGAATGTCGCGGGTATAGGTAAGCGAAGTTAACGGCTCACGCAGACGCGGATTGCGTTTCTCAAGCTCCGATACCAGCGAAGCCATTCCATTCTGTATCGCGCTGTCATTTACTTTGGCGGTAAACTTCCGGGCGTGTACAATGGGCGCAGTGAATGTTCCCATATTTTTCATAATTTATTTTCCCTCCTTAACTAAGCGTTGGCTCGTGTCAGCAGAACAAGTTCGGCGACATTATTACCGTCCATTGTTCCGCCCCACTGCGCGTTTGTCAGTTGAACCGTTGAAGTGGTGTCGGAAACCGCGGTTAAGTCACCGATTGCGAGTCCGGTTCCCGCGGCGACACGGACATATACCGCGCCTCCGACTGCCGGAACGCCGGCTTTGCACACGACGTTAATACTGCCGCGCTGGAACACGCTGACGGGTTCATTGGGCAAGTATTCGCCGCCGCTATTCTGGTCGGCATAGTTGAGCGCGGTTTTGATTTCTTTCCCCGCGATACCCGCAAACTTCGCGGCGGTAAACGTCGCGTCGGCAGGAATTACGGCGCCGTTCGCGTTGTATACCAATGCGGTTCCGAATTTGATGTTGTTTGCCGAACCATTCGGACGCGTCGGGACAATCATATCCGGCTGACGGGCATAGCTGCCCGCGAAACCGTTATTCAGAGTTTTCCCTAAGACGTAAGTTGCCATTTCGTTTATTCCTCCTATGCTTTCTTCTTGTGCGGGTTGAGATTGTCATACGCCGATTGTTGAGCGTCTAAGTCAATCTCGCCGCCGTTCGCGCTGTCGTTTACATTCTGCGCCGCTTTCTTTGTAACTGCGCCGAGTACCTTGCCGTAATTGTCCTGCGTTTCCTTGTAGAACGCGCCGAGCAGCGCGTCCTGCACTTCCTTACGGATAGCGGCGTCCTCAATCTTCACTACGGCGGGATAAACCGCCTTAATGATGTTTGCCGTCGCGTCCTTAACCGGGGCGCGGTCGCCGACGCTTTCGCTGCCGTCGGGCGCGTCAAGCTCCGCCGCGTTAGCGCTGTCGATAACTCCGGACGTTTCACCCTCATCACCGTCGCTGTCGCTAACATTAGGCGTTTGACCGCTCTCCAGTAACGCAATCAGCTTTTTCAGCGGGTCGTCGTTATCGGT
>JAISKY010000246.1 GCA_031260745.1 Oscillospiraceae bacterium | reverse complement strand
ACTCAGACACGTGAAGAATCTTTTGATTTCCTTATGAACCAGCGCTTTATTCATATGAAGCTCGGCTTCACAAAAGAGGGTCTTATTACCGCGATTGACGATTTCAGCATTGCGGACGGCGGCGTTCAGGGCAGCTCCGGGTTCGGTACGGCGAACGACCAAGGGTATGGTCCGTACTATACCACCAAATGTTTGAATATACGTCAGCGTATGGAAATCATCGACTCCAACACAGGTAAAATGTATCTGTCCGGACAATTCTGTCCGTTTAACTGGGATACTCTGACTGTCGGACTGCACATAATCGCGGAGAAACTAAACAAAGACGTTATCGATATCGCGAAGCTCAATTTGCACGGTCCTGATTCTCAAGAGGACGATAGGGTCGTTCCCAGCTTTGAGGCTTGTATCGAAGCCGGTAAAAAGCTGATGAACTGGAACTGGCATAAAGCCGGAACAAAAACTCTGCCGGACGGACGTAAGCACGGAGCTTCGTTCCGTTATCAGATTTGTCCGCGCCACGCGTTCAGCGGTTACGACTGCAAACTGGAATACCGCGGCGGTCAGATTCACTTGCCGACGCAAGGACCGATTACCGGAATATTCGCGATAGAGTGTAACGCGATGGTTATCGCGGAGGAGCTTAACGTCGAGTACGACGACGTTATTGTCGATTACCACTGGTCGCATAAATTCACGCCTGTCGGCGGAGGTTCGGACGGAACTACCGCGTCCGGCTGGGCGATGAAAGAGTGCGCGAATATACTTAAAAAGAACATTTTAGAGCAAGCCGCGTACGAGGCGGAGAATCCTCCCGCCGGCGGAATGTTCGGCGGTCCTCCCCAGGCGAACCCGTTGAAAGGTTACAAAGCCGATGAGCTTGATATAGCTCCGCACCCGCTCGCCGAGCCTAAAGAAGCTCCGGCTCCGGGACCGTTCGCCGCGCCGCCCGTTACAGGTCCGGTAGTTTACGTCAAAAGCGACCCTAGCATATTCAAGTCGTTAGCTTCCGCGGTATCACTGGAGCTTGTCGCGACGTTCAGCGGACGTCCTCCGGCAGCGCTCTGGAGTCTTGGAATGGGCAAAATGCTCGACACAATGAACACGTGCTATTGCGAAGTCGCGGTAGACGAAGAAATCGGAGCGGTCGAAATTTTGCGTTTAGGCGTCGTCGCCGACCCCGGTAAGGTAATCCGCTTGACTTCGATGGAAAGCCAGGTTGACCAGGTTATGTTCTTCACGCAAGGCTGTCAGTTGTTCGAGGAATTTATTTTCGACGACAAGACCGGACTTCGCCTGAACAACAATATGATTGAGTACAAAAAGCCGACCGTATTAGACGTTCCGACAGTCGAAAAAGACTTCCGCGAAACCCGTTCCGGAAACGCCGTTTACGGCGCGAGCGGTTTGAGCCACTCACTCGCGAATACTCACCTGGTAATATGCGCGATATATAACGCAACGGGCGTGTGGGTACAACCCCCCGCGACCCCCGATAAGGTGCTGAAAGCACTTGGAAAGATATAGGAGGACGCTAATACACTATGTTAAGAACATTTAATCATAAAAACGCAAAGAGCGTAAACGAAGCGGCGGGCGTTCTCGAAGCGGGTAAAGCCAGCCTTATCGCGGGCGGAACCGATTTGCTCGGTACGCTGAAGGACGATATTCTGCCGGATTATCCGGAAACCGTCGTAAACCTAAAGACAGTTGACGGGTTGGAGTACATCAAAGAAGAAGGCGGCGTTCTGAAAATCGGAGCGTTGACGAAACTTTCCGACATTGCGGAAAACGCCGTAATTCAGCGTAAGTACACCGCGCTCGCTCAGTCCGCTAAAGCCGTCGCGACCCCGCATGTCCGCGATATGGGAACCATCGGCGGAAACCTCGCGCAATTACCGCGTTGTTGGTACTTCCGTAAGGCAGATAACCGTTTCCCCTGTCTGCGTAAAGGCGGAACGGAGTGCTTCGCCGCTACCGGAGAGAATCGTTATCACTCGATTATGGGCGGTATCAGGACGCACACTTCCGAATGTAAAGCTAACTGCCCCGCCGGAACGGATATTCCTACTTATCTCGCGTTTTTACGCGCGGGCAATTGGGACGCCGCCGCCGAAATAATTATGCAAGTCAATCCGATGCCCGCGATTACCGCGCGCGTTTGCGCTCACTTCTGTCAACAGAATTGTAATCGCTGCCGTAAGGACGAGGGCGTTCAAAGCGGAACGACGGAGCGCGTAGTCGGCGATTACATCTTCGCGAACGCTGATAAGTTTTATAAGGCTCCGAAAACCGAAACCGGAAAAAGTATCGCTATTATCGGTTCAGGTCCGGCGGGACTAAGCGCCGCGTATTATCTGCGTAAAGCCGGAAATAAAGTCACCGTGTACGATACTAAGCCCGAAGCCGGAGGTATGCTGCGCTACGCGATTCCGGCGTATCGTCTGCCTAAGGACATCGTCGGCAAGTTCATCTCGATACTTGAGAAGATTGGTATTGAGTTCAAACTTGGCGTGAAGCTGGGCGAAACGGTTGAGCCTGAAGACATTGAGAAACAATACGACAGCGTACTATACGCTACCGGAGCGTGGAAACGTCCGGTACTCGGATTCTCCGGTGAGGAACTAACCGTATTCGGACTTGACTTCCTCGTAGAGGTCAAAAACTGGATGAACGGTAAGGTCGGTCAGGAAGTCGTAGTAATGGGCGGCGGTAACGTGGCTATGGACGTTGCGGTAACGGCTAAACGCCTGGGCGCGAAGAAAGTTCGCCTGACGTGCCTTGAAGCTAAAGGTCAAATGCCCGCCAGTGAGGAAGAAATCGCCCGCGCTATCGAAGAAGGCATTGAGATTGACCCCGGTTGGGGACTCTCTAAAGTCGTTGAAAAGGGCGGCAAGATTACAGGACTTGAAGTTAAGCGCTGCCTAAGCACAACTGACTCCACGGGACGCTTCAACCCGCAGTACGACGAGAATGATAAGAAAGTTCTGCAAGGCGAAAACATTTTGCTCGCGACCGGACAAGGTGTTGACCTGTCGTTCCTTGACGAGAAGTATCAGCTTCAACTCCAGCGCGGACGTATCGGAGTTGACGACGACAGTAACGAAACCAGTCGTCCCGGCGTATTCGCGGGCGGCGACGTTACAACCGGTCCGGCTACGGTTATCGGTTCAATCGCCAGCGGACATAAATCCGCGGTTGGTATCAGCCGTTATCTCGGCGTACCCGCGATTGTGTATCCCGACCAAAGCTTTGACGAGTACGTTACATTTGATACCGACGGAATCAAGAATCCTACCGGATTGAAACTTAAAGAGCTTGACGCGGCGGCGCGCGCGATTGATAAAGAGGACAGTCAAACCCCGACTAACGACGAGGCTGTCATCGAGGCTAAGCGTTGCCTGAACTGCGCTTGCTACGCCGTTAACCCAAGTGATACCGCGCCGGCGCTAATCGCGCTTGACGCTCAGATAGTCACAAACCGCCGCACGCTCTCCGCGGAGGAATTGTTCGCGGTCAAAATTCCGGATAACACAATTTTGGATTCTGACGAAATCATAACGGAGATTCGTGTGCCGCAACCGCAAGCCGGCGCTAAGAGCGTATTCCAAAAGCTCGCGCTCCGCAAAACTATTGACTTCGCGGTTGTTAACACGGCAATCGTTGTCGGAATAGACAAACCTCGCGTGGTAATCAGCGCGGTCGCTCCTAAGCCGTATCGCGCCTACAAAGCCGAAGCGGTACTCGCGGGAAAAGCAATTGACGAAAAGACCGCAATCGCCGCCGGAGAGGCCGCCATTGAGGACGCTCAACCGTTTGACAACACAAAGTATAAGGTTCAAATCGCAAAAACCCTGGTAAAGAGAGCGTTGTTGAGTACGCTGGATTAAGAAAAATCTAGATTTAATTCGGTCGGGTCTACCAAAATGTACAAGGTAAACATTTTGGCAGACCCGACCATTTTGCGTTTTGAGCCGGATTCGGACGTAATGCTGGTTTTTCGATTAACGCGTCAGCAATCAATCAGCGATACATTCCGAGATTCTTATTTTGTGAGCGTCGTCAATTTCGTCTGCGCTCATCTGAAATGTGTTTAACCAGAGTTTGCTCTGCCTTTCGGCGTGGATGCGTCAAATTTATCGTAGCAGGAAACAAATTCTACGTTGTATTTTCGGTTCGTGTCCATCATATTCGCAAACTCAATTATTGAGCGGCTTATCCTGTCTAACTTGTGTCACTGTCAAGAGGAAATGTACCAGATATGGCAAATAGAAATGTACCACTTTAGAGGGAAAATAAAATAGTAAATGCGGAGGTTTTTGCCCGGAGGAGCTCAGAATA
>JAISKY010000159.1 GCA_031260745.1 Oscillospiraceae bacterium | reverse complement strand
AGCGGCTCAGCTAAATCTGCTAGAGAGCTATTACGAAGCGTTGAAGCCTTACAATATCGGCGTTACGGCAGTTTGCCCGGCAAATATTAACTCGCACATCTACGAGTCACAGCTTCGCCACATTGAGTCCGGTCATAAAACCGGTTACAACGTATCCGAAGATACGGCGGCTCTGCTGGCGACAATTCACGCTCACGGTATGGACCCGAAAGTCCTCGCGAACTGGATGAAGAACGCGATGGCGGAGAACGTATTCCTCTGCATTCCTTATAACAGCGGTCCGGAGATGGTCGAGGACGCGCTTGAGCGCTTCCCGCTACTCGCTTCAGCCGACGGAATCAAGAAACTCGCCGAGAAGCGTACGCAGCCGCCTTCCGAGAAAGACCAGCGTTTCAACGCGGAGCGCGAGGGCTACGATGTCAGCGCGAATCGTCAGGCTCCCGAACCGCCTAAGAGCGATGGACCTCAGCTTGACTGGGCGAAAGTCGGATACGGCAAAGCTGCCGCCGACCAAGACTTCGTTGACCCCAGCAAACGTCAGGGCGGGTAAGACGCATAACGCTATACAAATAGCAACTGAATAAAAAAAAAACCGCGTTGCCATTAATGACAGCGCGGTTTTTTGATACTGATTCAGATATTTAGAGACCCGTCCCGCCTATCACAACTACATTTTTCAACGAGCCGTGAAGCGAATCATCCAGAGCGTCCTTGATTTGGTCGAGCGTAAAACGCTTCGTCAGTAAAGCGTCAATATCAACCATTCCTTTACGGTAATAGTCCTCGTAAATCGGAATGTCCTTGCGTAGTTTTATCGCGCCCATAACACTGCCTGTTACGCGTTTGCCGAACAGCAAATCCATAGCGTTGATTTCGCTAAGCCACTCGTGTTCGTACAACTCGTGACCGACAATTACCATCTGTCCGAACTGACAGCAAACGTCAAACGCTGTCTTTTTTATGCCTTTACCCGCTACCGCGACCATGCTGTGGTCTACGCCCAAGCCGTTCGTAACTTTTTTCACTTCCTCAACTATGTCGCAATTCTTGGGGTTAAAGCCGTGAGTTGCTCCGAACCGTTTCGCGGCTTCGAGTTTCACGTCCATAGTGTCAATCGCGATAATCGGAATCGCCCCGCTCATTCTCGCGCCCATAATCGCGCTAAGACCTACGCCGCCTGCTCCGACTACCGCGAAACTTTCGCCCGGCTTGATTTTACAGCGGTTCAATACCGCTCCGAAACCGCTCATAAATCCGCACGCAAGCGCGGAGCCGATTTCAAACGGTATGTCGTCGTCCAGTTTGCACAGCATAGCCTCGTGAGCGTTCGTGTACTCCGCGAACCCGCTCGCGCCCGAGCACGTCTGAATTATGCGCTCTCCGTTCAGCCGGGTGTACGGACTCGGAACGCGGAAACTCATCGGAGGAATGTTGCGGCAAAACCACGGCTCGCCTTTAAGACACGTGTCGCAGTGTCCGCAGCCGGCTCGGATTTCGGTGCAAAGCACTCTGTCGCCCGGTTTAACGTACGTAACCTTGCTCCCCACCGCGTCCACAATTCCGGAAATCTCGTGGCCGGCGATACCGGGACCGTCGTAAACTCCGTGTTCGCCCGTGTAGGCGTGAATGTCGCTGTGACAAATAGTACAGGTCATAATCTTGATACGAGCTTCAAATTCGCCCGGTTCGTCAAGCTCCACTTCCTCAACGATTACGTCAAGCCCCATCTTAGGGACTATCGCCGCTTTAACTCGCATTGTATGTTTCTCCTCCTTATGTTGTTGTTATTTAACCATTAATAAACACGAATGAACACAAATAAAGCTTATTATTATAAATTACCGCTCGTACTAATTCGTGTCTATTCGTGTTCATTAGTGGTTCCGTAATCTCGGCTAGTTACTGCCGCCGTCTACTACCAGATTTTGTCCGCTTACGAACAGTTCTTCCTGAGCGAAGAACATCGCAACTCTGGCTATGTCCACAGGCTCCGCGACTTTCCTAAGCGGCGTAAGGTTCGCTACAAGCGCGAACTCCTCCGGCGTAGAGTCAATCTTCATTGGAGTATTAACCATTCCCGGGCTGATTGAGTTAACTGTAATGTTGTCCTTACCGTACCGTCTGGCAAACGCTTTTGTTTGGATAATTGCCGCAGCCTTTGACGAGGTATAAGGCGGAGAGCTGTACTGCCCGTTTAGTCCGGTTACGCTTGTAATGTTGACGATTCGCCCGAAGTGCTTCTTCTGCATATACGGGATTACCTCAAGATTCATAAAGTAATGTCCCATTGAGTGGATTTTGAAGAACTGCAAATACGATTCCTCGTCGAACGTCTCAAACAGGTCGTCGAACGTCTGACCGGGTTTCAGACGCGACTCTATTCCGGCGTTGTTAATCAGAATGTCAACGCCGCCGAATTTCTTGACGACTTCGCCGACTGATTCTACTACCGAAACGCGGTCGCTTACGTCGGCAGACCACGCTAAAACGTCGTCTGTGAACTCCAGGCACTCGTCCAAAGTGTCCATTAGCGGTTCCGGTCTGCGTCCGAACAGAGCGACTTTAGCGCCGCCCTTGGCAAGCTCAATCGCGCACGCTTTGCCGATTCCCGTGCCTGCTCCGGTGATTATTGCGGATTTGCCCTCAAAGCCGTAATCCTGATACTTCATTTTATATGTCCTCCTAAAATTTAATTGACTTTTGTAATTTGTCTATCCCTCGTGGTATGAAGTGTTTCGTACATTATATCACAAAATTACCCGACCGACAAGATAAATTATTGTATAATAGCAATAAATTTGTTTTGGGAGCGGAATATTACTGCTCCGTACGCGAAAGGAAGAAATAGCGCGGCGAGCAAACCAGCCGTTTTTTGTCCGCTTGATTATTAGTTGACTTTGGAGCTCGGATATGGTATAATACGGTTAACAGAAAGCAGGTAATATTTGAACATTCTAAAAAAGCATAGCGCGGCAATATGGATTTGTTCCGCAATCCTTGTATTAATAGCCGCCAACATTCTGAATTTCAACGATATGGCTTACGGGAGAGGTAATACTCAAAGCCTTATCGTCACGCTTTGCTATATTGCGTTTTGGGCGGCGTTGCTAATACGGAGCGCGCCAAATAAAAAGGTTCTTATGTTCTCCGCGGTTGCCGCCGCGATTTCATTTGTATCGGTTGTTTTAGGGTACATTACAAATGTAACCGGCTTTATGTTTGGCGGAGCGGTATTTTTTTCGTTACCGTTTATCACGCCGTTCTTCGGTTGTAGGACCGTAACGGGAGAACTCCTGTTCGCATACCCGGTGATGCTTGTCGTTATCGCAATATGGCTTGCCGCAAGTATTGTGTTGCGAGTAAAACTAACCCGCAAACGCAGGCTCAACGTCTCCGGCTAATTTTTCGGTTGACAAACTACGAGTATTATGGTATACTGCAATGGTATGACTCGCGATGAACTTCTTAACGCGGCTAAGGAACTGCCGCTTAAACCCGGGGTTTACCTGATGCTGGACAAATCCGGCGAGGTTATATACGTCGGTAAGGCTAAGGCGCTTAAAAACCGCGTTAGCAGCTATTTCCGCGAAAGCGGTCACGATAATCCGAAAACTCAGCTTATGGTCGGCAAAGTTGACCGATTCGATATTATCGTCTGCGTAAGCGAGTTTGACGCGCTTGTCACGGAAAACACGCTGATTAAACAGCATAGACCGCGGTACAATATACTGCTGAAAGACGATAAGGGTTACCCTTACGCGGCAGTTGACAT
>JAISKY010000222.1 GCA_031260745.1 Oscillospiraceae bacterium | reverse complement strand
TCAGGCAGCAAAAAAGTCAGCGTTGAGCCGGGTAACGCTCCCGGCAACACCGCTAACTACGGCTGGGTTGTAGAGGGCGGCGACGGCGAAACCTACGTCGGTACGGAACACGGTTTGTTTAGAATCGAAAAAGACGGAAGTTTGTATCGGTATACGCCTTATCCCGCGCTGTGGCTGAACCGTTACGGTGAATATTTGGTGTACATTGAATTTGATTCGGGGTACGACTCCGACGGAACAATCAAAGCGTTTGATTTAACTCCGTTGTCAGAGCCGTACCCGATAGACACAATAGACACATCGACGGGCTTTCTAAGCGTAGACGAATCAACCGGAATGATTTACTATATGTCAAGGAGAGCGCTTTTCCGCGCCGATTTATTCGCGCTTGACAATCCGTATTCGTTTACGCCGCCGACAAATCCGCCTGACGATATTCTGCTTGACAAATCCGCGGCGCGTGACAGCGAGGAACCGAACCCTGAACCGCCTGTAAGCCGATTCCGGGAAAGACCAATCGGGTGGTCGTCGCAATCGACAAAGGGCGGCGACGCGGCTCCCGCTCCGCACGAAGCTCCGTCAATACCCGCGCTGTCGGACTACGGAATTTTCACGGTCGTGTCTATGTCCGGAGCCCGCTACGAGGAATTTGTTTACGTTTACGATTTTGACGGCGGCGGAGCGTCCCAATATATGTCCGACATAGCCGCCCGCAATATGTTCTACGACAACGACAATCTGTTTTTCAGCTATGACGACGAATCATACGACTCTTACGAAGATTACGAACCGGGGATATATATGATTGGCGGTAATAACGGCGGAGTTATCTTCAACGAGGGCGATGTGAGCTTTAACGTACATTCCGAACCCAACGGTAAGCTAACGCTTGTACTTGCCGGAAACGGCGGTATTGACGGTAAATCCGGACGTATAGGCGTGTACTCCGCGGTGATTGACGCTAAAAACTTCGTAACAAATGAGCCTAAACTATTGTACGACGGACTTGCAATCAATCCGAATATAGCGGACGGCTGGGTTTACTTTATCGCCGAGCCGGAACGCGAGGACGAGCTTTTCAGCTATTACCGTGTCCCGATTGACGGTTCATCAGGCGTGGAGAAACTGGATTTTGAGAATGAAAAAATAGTCGCTATTGCGCCGTAATCGCGATAAACGCGGAAAGATTGGTGAACGGTATGAGAAAAACAAATGTACGCGCCCTCGCGCTGGTAATCGCTATGGCGTTTGCGCTGACGGGTTGCGTCGGCTCAACTTCGCGTGATGTTACGGCTCTGTGGCCAAGTTCCGCTCCGTCGGCTGCGACGGCTACGGCGACTGCTGTTCCTGACACGAGCGGCGCGCAAATACCTACGGCGGAGCCGACGACGGACAGCGAACGTCAAACTTACGCGGACGGCACTTGGGCGGTCTACTGGTATCTGTGCGGCAGCGATTTGGAGAGCGATTACGGCTGCGCGACTCAGGACCTCAGCGAGATGTTCAGGGTCACTTTGCCTGAAAACGTACAGGTCGTCATCGAAACAGGCGGAGCGTCCGCGTGGCAAGGCAACTCCGTCAGCGCGGACGCGATTGGACGCTATCTGTACAGCGGTAATACTCTTACAAAGATTTCCACGGAAACTGACGCGAATATGGGCGACGCCGCTACGTTTACCGATTTCCTGAGATGGTGCAATCAGAATTATCCCGCCGAGCGTCAGGCAGTCATACTATGGAACCACGGAGGCGGAAGTTTAGGAGGCGTTATCTATGATGAAAAGTACGGTTACGACTCCCTTTCACTGCCGGAACTCGAACGCTCTTTCGCGGCCGCGCCCGCGGTATCTGGCAAGTATGAGATTATCGGTTTCGACGCGTGCCTTATGGCTACCATTGAAACCGCGGACGCGATTGACTCGTACGCCCGGTATATGGTCGCGTCCGAGGAAAGCGAACCGGGCTGCGGCTGGGAGTATACGGGGCTATTTTCCGCGCTTGCAAGCAACACGTCTATGGACGGAGCGGCGCTCGGTAAGGTTATCTGCGACACGTTTTACGCCGGGTGCGCGTCGGAGGGCGTCGCGGATATGACTACTCTGTCTGTCGTTGATTTAACCAAGGCGGGCGCGCTGATTGACGCGTACCGCGCGTTGGGCGATGAAGCGTTACTGGGCAGCGTCCGCGAGCGGGAGGCGTACCTTTCAGCGTACGGTAACGCGGCGCGGAACGCGGAAAATTACGGCGGCAACAACGAACAACAAGGCTATTTCGATATGGTTGACATCGGTGACCTGGTAAAAAACGCGGGTCAGACGCTGTTTCCGAAAAACGGCGGCGCGGTACTTGCGGCGCTTGCCGATTGCGTACGTTACCAAATAAAGGGTCAGTACAGGAGCGAAGCAAGCGGGCTTGCCGGATATTATAGCTATGACGGCAACCTTAATGTGTTCAGTACCTATTCGGATATAGCGGATAACCCCGGGTTCGAGTATTACTTCGAGTACGCTCTAAACGGCGAGTTGTCGCCGGAGGGTACGGATTATGTCAGGAAACTCCAAAGCGAATCGGGAGAAACGCCGACCTCGGCTCAACCTCTGCCCTCCATATCGGAGCTTGGACTTGACGGAATCGCGCTGTCACTTTCCGGCAACGGTCATTATACTTTGGACGTAGGCGGAGAACGCGCGAAAAACATCGCGTTCGTCTATCTTGACGTTTTGCTCTGCGCAGCGGTAAGTCCGGGAGAGGTCTATATGATTTACGACCTGGGTTCAAACCGCGCCGTCGATATGTCGCGGCAAAGTTCAGGCGTATACACGGACAACTTTGACGGCAAAGCGACAGTCATTCACGAAAAACCCTACGAAGCGTTTGAATATGTTTATATGGAAGTCATTGACTGCAAGCCGGGCGAGTACACCCTTTATTCTTCGCCGGTTATGCTTACGCGGACGGGGAGTGACGGTTATGTACCGAATGGCGAGCGTTATCAGATGATTGTAAATTACAATGAAACTACGGGCGTATATGATATTCTCGGCGCGAAAAAGGGAGCCGACTCCGCGAAGAAAGCGGGTATGGCAGACAAAGACCTGCGTCAATTTACGCCGGAGGACATCGTAATCCCAATCCCGCGTATATCTTACGAGACAGGATTTGAAAGTGACGTCTGGACTCCGCTCCATTGGCCGGACGTAAGCATCGACGGTAATTTCTCGTTCTACGCGGAAAATGCGGAGTTTTACGACCTTGTTTTCGTAGACGGCTACTATCGCGTACGCTTTGAGATGGTGGATTACGCCGGAAGGCGCTATACCTCCGGCGACGGTTGGTATCGCTACGAGAACGATACTCTGATTCCCGCCTCCGCGTCAGAGGTAAATATACCGTATATCAGCGAATCCCGATAACGTCATAGGAGAGCGCCGAAGCGCTCTCCTAGTTTG
>JAISKY010000214.1 GCA_031260745.1 Oscillospiraceae bacterium | reverse complement strand
CAGTTGTAATACCTGTTCTGCGGTTGGTTATTGTTATTACAGGGGGCTTGACGCTCATATCTTCTGGACAAATGACGGGCGGCATAGTATGTATATGCGTATGTCTTGGTAATATAATTAATGACGAGGTTATGACGACATGGGTTGGGAAGAAAGCTATCGCGAGTTGATATAAATGACTGTCAAAATCCAGTTTGTCTATAGTGAGGATAAACCTACATACAATAAGCCGCGACCTGTCAACGGCAATAAATGAAACGAGTTGCATACAATGGCAATTGAACTATCTGACAACAACAAACAGGCGGAGCCGCTGACGCTCCGAAGCTACACCACGGAGGACGAGGGCGAGTATTCGCTTCGCCCTCAGCTTCTGTCGGAGTTTATCGGGCAGGAGAAAGCCAAAAGTAACCTCGCTATTTACATCGAGGCGGCGCGGCGGCGCGGAGAACCGCTCGACCACGTTTTATTGCACGGTCCTCCGGGCTTGGGCAAGACTACGCTGGCACAGTTAATCGCGAACGAAATGGGCGTTAACATTCGCAAGACCTCCGGTCCGGCGATTGAGAAGCCACGCGACCTCGCCGCGCTCCTGACGAACCTTAACGAGAACGACGTGCTGTTCATCGACGAGATTCACCGAATGAGCCGCGCGGTCGAGGAAATCCTGTACCCCGCGATGGAAGATAACGAAATCGACATCATAATCGGGCAGGGGCCGAGCGCGAACTCGATACGTCTGGAGCTTAAACGCTTCACGCTCGTCGGAGCTACGACGCGCTCCGGACAGCTTTCCGCGCCGCTCCGCGACCGCTTCGGCGTTATGCTGAAACTGGAACTGTACACTCACCGCGAGCTTCAGCATATAATAGAGCGAAGCGCGTCGATACTTAACATTGAGATTGACAGCGGCGGTTCGCTGGAGCTTGCGAAGCGTTCACGCGGAACTCCGCGAATCGCCAACCGTCTGCTCCGCCGAGTACGCGACTTCGCGGAGGTCACCGCTGACGGCAGGATAACTCAGGCGGTCGCAGACGACGCTCTGACGCGTCTGGAGATTGACGCGATTGGCTTAGACAACATCGACCGGCGGTTATTATTGAGCATAATCAACAACTACGGCGGCGGTCCCGTAGGGCTTGAAACCCTTGCGGCGACGGTCAACGAGGAATCCGTGACAATCGAGGATGTTTACGAGCCGTACCTTATGCAACAGGGTTTTTTAACGCGAACTCCGCGCGGACGCTGTGTGACTAAACTCGCGTACGAGCATTTGGGATTGGAGCAATTCGCCGGAACGGAACCAAGCGCGCAAATCTCTATGGAGGACTTATGAAAATGGGTAAACTTTTTGGTACGGACGGAATACGCGGAGTCGCGAACCGCGACCTGACGGCTCAGATGGCGTTCAGCGTCGGAGTCGCGGCGGCAAGCGTTCTGACTCGCAACAGCGGCGGCAGACCGGTAATCACAATCGGCAAAGATACGCGGTTAAGCGGTGATATGCTGGAGTCCGCGCTTGCGGCGGGTCTGTGCGCGGGCGGGGCGGACGCGTATATGCTCGGAGTTGCCCCGACGCCCGCCGTAGCGTACATTACCACGTCAATCGGAGCGGACGCGGGCGTGGTTATCTCCGCGTCGCACAATCCGTTCGGGGACAATGGCATTAAGATTTTCAACTCGCAAGGGTTTAAGCTCTCCGACGAGCTTGAGGACGAAATTGAACTAATCGTATTAAGCGGTGAGCTTCCGCTTGCGGAACCGTCCGAACTCGGACGCGTTACGAGGATTCCGTTCAAACTGCGCGACACATACATAGAGCATTTACACTCGTGCGTGAGCGTAACCAAGAAGCTGAAAATCGCGGTTGACTGCTCAAACGGCGCGGCGGCGGTCACCGCGGAGCGCGTGTTTGCTCCGTACGCGTCGGAGCTTCACATCATACATAACGACCCTGACGGTAAGAATATCAACGCGGGTTGCGGTTCGACTGCTCCCGCGTCGCTATGCGCGGAGGTCGTAAGGCTCGGCTGCGACATCGGATTCGCGCTTGACGGCGACGCCGACCGATGTATAGCGTCAGACGAGCGCGGCAATATCGTTGACGGCGACAAGATTATGGCGATTGTAGGCTCGCGTATGATTGAAACGGGTACGCTGAAAGGCGGCGCGATAGTCGCGACGGTTTACAGTAACCTCGGATTCGGTGAGTTCGCGCGGGAGCGCGGGATTACGCTGAAAGCGGCTCAAACCGGCGACCGCAATGTGCTGGAACTTATGCAAAAAGAGAACCACAACCTCGGCGGCGAGCAATCGGGGCATATTATTTTCCTTGACGACGCTACAACCGGCGACGGTCAGCTAGCCGCTATTAAGATGCTGGAGGCGGTTACGGCTTTTGACAAACCGACGTCGGAACTTGCGGCGGCGTTCAAAACATACCCGCAGGAACTCGTTAACGTAGCTCTTCCGCGCGAAGCGGATAAAGACGCGATAATGGGCGGTGAGCGTCTGCAAGCCGCGATTGCGATTGCGGAGCGTGAACTTGGCGACCGCGGACGCGTTCTGGTTCGTCCGTCGGGTACGGAGCCAAAACTCCGCGTGATGGTTGAGGCTCCGACCTCGGAACAAGCGCTTAGGCTTGCGAACGCGATAGCGGACTGCGTGCCGTCAGACGGATAATATGTACGCAAACCCCCTGACGCTCAGACGGCTTCCGGGGGTCGTTCAAAATATGTTATGCTGTAGGTGGAACAAAGCTATGCAAACCAGATACGCGGTAATATCCGATGTTCACGGTAATTTACCCGCTTTGCAAGCGGTCATAGCGGACGCGGAGCGTCGAGGCGCGAACGCGTACCTCTTACTGGGCGATTACATAGTCGATTTCCCGTGGCCGAACGAAGTCGCGGAAACTCTGCGAAGTTTGCGGAACGCGACAATAATCCGCGGCAACAAAGAGGAACGCTTGCTGAACGCTCGCGTTTGGCGAGGTAACGAGCAAATGGCGGCTACCGAATGGACTTACCGCGAGCTTACTCCCGAAAATCTCACTTACTACTCCGCTTTGCCCTCGAGCGCCGAGATTACCGATGACAGCGGCGAAAAAATACGGCTGTTCCACAACTTCAAAACGCTAATACGCGAACCGAGAATAGAAATATTCAGGTCGTCGCTGTTTCACGCGCAAATGGGAATGTCGCGGTTTACTATCGAGGACGCGAACTTACGTTACCGCGAAGCCGTTCTGAACCGTTCCGATGCGATGGCGGAAATCGCGGAATTACCGGACGGAGTGTACCTTTGGGGGCATAACCATCTTCAATCGAAATTAGAGATTGACGGCAAGCTGCTTATAAATCCCGGAGGTTGCGGAGTGCCGCTGGATTTTGCCGGAGCGGCTCCGTATACGCTGATTGAACGTACCGCAGAGCGGTGGAAAATAACTCAACTCCGCGTAAAATACGACGTACAGGCTACGGTTGACGCGTTGAAAGCGTCACAGTTTTCAAAAGCCGCTCCGGTTTGGGTTAAACTTGCGGAGAAATCGCTGTTAGGCGGCAGAGATTACTTCGCGCCGTTCAGGAATTACGCTCACGAACTTGGTCTATCACGCGGCGAACCTGATTACCCCGTAAGCAACGAAACGTGGCGGCTTGCCGCCGCGACATTCGACTGGGATTCGCTATAGAACACAAGCCGTTTCGATTTGAAACGGCTTGTGTTTATCTAGGCGAATAAAATGGTTTACAAAAAATTATTTCATCAGAATTTCCATAATAGCTTTTTGAGCGTGAAGCCGATTCTCCGCTTCCTCGAAGATTTCGGAAGCGTGAGCCTCGAAAACTTCCTCGGTGATTTCCTCGCCGCGATGCGCCGGAAGGCAATGCTGAACCATAGCGCCGTTAGTCAGTTTCATAATCTCTGCGTCCACGCAAAACGACTTGAACGCTCTTTGCCGAGCCTGAACCTCTTTCTCCATTCCCATACTCGCCCAAACATCGGTGAACACTACGTCCGCGCCCTCCGCTGCCTTGCGAATATCCATCGTCAGGGTAAAATCGCCGCCGGAGCGCAACGCGTACTCCATCGCCTTGGGGTGAGGTTCATAACCCTCCGGGCAAGCTACGGTAACGCTCATACCGCACTTCAAACCGCCGATGATTATGGAGTTAGCCATATTATTTCCGTCGCCTATGTAACAAATTTTCAGTCCGGACAGTTTCGAGAATTTCTCGCGTATCGTCATCAGGTCCGCAAGCACCTGGCAGGGGTGAGCAAAATCCGTCAAGCCGTTAATAACCGGAATCGTAGACCACTCCGCAAGCTGGTCAACGGTTTCCTGAGCAAACGTACGTATCATAATCCCGTGACAATAACGCGACAAAACCCGCGCGGTGTCCTGGATTGGTTCTCCGCGTCCGATTTGGCTCTCTGAACCGCTTAAAAATATCGGTTGACCGCCGAGTTGATATATGCCGGTTTCAAAACTTACTCGCGTTCTGGTAGAGTTTTTCTCAAAAATCATTGCGAGCGTTTTACCTTTCAGGCTTTCGTGAGCAATTCCGTGCTTCTGGTTATACTTGAGTTGGTCGGCAAGGTCAAGTATTTGCTTGATTTCCTGACCGCTCAAGTCCATAAGTTTTAGTAGGTGCTTCATATCTGAACGTCCTTTCGTTAATTTGGAAAAAGTTATTATAGCACACTACCGGCGGCTTGTCAAGCATTTTTTGCGAAAATATGATTATTTCATAGCGCAACTCTATAGCGGCGATTAATCAGTCGCTATAGAGTTGATTTCTTCGTTTGACTAACGATTCGCCGGTACAGCGGTTAGTTTTTCGCGCTGAACGTATCGCAGCAGGTTTCGAGTTTGGAATTTACCGACACGGGACCTCCGCCGTACGCGATTTCGGACGCCAGTACGTTAACGCGGCTTGCGTCGCACTTACCCTCTGCGTAGTGAGTACAGTTTGAAACTTTACAGCTTATACTGTTATTGGTTTGCTTCGTCATTGATTAATCCTCCAAATAAAATAGACTCGCGCGATTAGCGCAAGCCTATTATCTGTCAATTTTAGAAAATTTATACGAAAAAGTCCATTAGCATACCCGCTCCGAAATTCTTGTTTCTCGCCAACCCGCTAAGCGCGCTGAACAGCGTGTTAGTGTAAGTCATCGCGGTATTGTCGGAATCATCGGTGAACAACTTAGGGTCTACATATTGCGAAGTATTACGCTGAGCGCCGATTGCTACTCTATCAAGCCGATTCGTAAACCCGTAATTCTTGCCCTGATTCTCGGTAAAGAACGACTGAACCTTATTGTCCTCCGCAGCTTTGTCCAAAGTTTCTTTATTGATAGTCATTTTGCCGTCCTCGTCAAAGCCAATACCGATACTCGCAAGCTCCGAAGCGGACATTTTTGAGTTCTTAACCATCAACGACGCAAGTTTTTCAGCTTTTTCGCCGCCCTCCGCGGAAACCGCATACAGTTTATTATAGCTGTCAACGAACCGCTCCGTCTTTTTAATCGCGTTCTCTTTGCTGTCTCCGGCTTTGAAACTGTTTAACGCGCCGGAAAGTTCCGCCGAGCCTGTTTTCAACTTGCCCACGAACTCAATACCAGCGTTGGTGTTTTTATTGGACCTAAATCCGGCAATAAAGTCAGAAATCGAACTGATTTTCTTATCGCCCGTCTTGGGTAACGCGGAAGAAACCTGCTTATACGCCGAGGCGATAGAACCCAACGCGTCATACCCCGTTGTGCCGTAACCCGACAGCTTGCCAATATTTAATGCCATAGTTCCACCTCCTTGTATTAGTACCCATTATTATAATACATTAATCTCGGATTGTCAAGTGTTTTTTTGGCAATTCAGATAATTTTTGCGATAATTCCTAAAAAAACCTCCCGCGCGTAAAGGGGCGAATCTTTATTCGCC
>JAISKY010000198.1 GCA_031260745.1 Oscillospiraceae bacterium | reverse complement strand
TTAAGCTGTACTTTGACCAGGTTGCTCAAAATATCGAAACAGAGAACGCGAAAGGCAAACTATACGGTTCCGAAACTGCGTTCGCGCTGAACGGCTGGGTTCCGCTGCCGGAAGTTCAGACGCTTGAAACCATACTTAACCGTCACGTCTGCGCTTATGAGCTTACTGACCCCGCCGAGGGAGATATAGTTCCGGTTAAGTTCCGTAACAACAAACTCACGGAACCGTTTAATATGGTTACGGAAATTTTCTCATATCCGCGATATACTAGCTTAGACCCGAATCCTCTGATAATGCCGTTCTACATAATTTTCTTCGGAATAATGTTCAACGACTTTGGCTACGGACTGATACTGATAATAGCTTCGCTGATTGTTCGGCATAAAATGCCGCGTCTGCGCGGAACATTGAAATATATGACCGGGCTAATGCTGATGTGCGGAATAACTACGTGCGCCGCGGGACTGATTACCGGTTCGTTTTTTGGCAACTCCGCGGATATTATCGGAGGTTTTGTCGGCAGGAAAATCAAAATATATCCTCTGTTTAACCCAATGACGAACGTAACGACAATGCTAATCGCGTCGCTCGGAATCGGAGTAATTCATATTTTGTTCGGAATGGGCGTTAAGGCGTATCTGCTGATACGCGGCGGCAAACCGTTGGACGCGCTTATGGACGTTGGCTCGTGGTGGTTACTGTTCGCGGGAATCGCGTTAGGCGCGTTTGGAATAACGTGGTTCGCCGCTATTGCGGGCGTCATCGCGCTGGTGTTTACTCAGGGACGTAAAAGTCCGACTTCGCTTGGGAAAATCCTCGGAGGTTTTGCGAGCCTTTTCAAAGTGATACTTTACTTCGGAGATGTACTTTCGTATTTGCGTCTTATGGCGATTATGCTGACTTGCGGCGTTATGGCTCAGGCTATCAATACGTTTGGAGCGATACCCGGTCCGACTGTGTTCATACCGGTATTCGTCGTCGGACATTTGCTTAACATTGGAATCAATTTAATCTTTGCGTACGTACACGCCGCAAGGCTACAATATCCGGAGTTTTTCGGCAGATTCTGCGAGAACGGCGGCAAGCCGTTCCGTCCGCTGTCAATAAAGACCAATTACGTAGACATTGACTGAAATCACAACGCAAAAAATAAGAAACCACATAAATCGTCTTAAAGGAGGCTAAAAATACTATGGCAGTGTTTTTTGAACAGTTCGGAGGACTTGCGATTGCGCTGTTAGGCGCCGGACTTTCCGTAATGTTCTGTTGTATCGGTTCCGCGAAAGGTACGGGGATTGCGGGCGAAGCGGCGGCGGGATTGATAGCGGAGAATCCGGAGCAATTCTCCAAGTGCCTTATTCTGCAAGCTATTCCCGGGTTACAGGGATTGTACGGTATCCTGATTTGGTTCGCCGCCGCGTCGAAAATCGGAATGTTCGGAGCGGGACTTTTGCCGATTAATCTCCAGCAGGGCTGGCAGATATTCGCGGCGTGTCTGCCGATTATGTTCGGAGGATTCCTGTCCGCGATTTTCCTGGGGCGAGTAGCCGCGGCAAGCATTAACATAGTCGCGAAAAAACCCGACGATTTTGTGAAAGGTATCATTCTTTGCGTAATCGTTGAGTTCTATGGGATACTCTCTCTGCTTGCGTCATTACTGATGGTTAACGCAATTACGCTATAGCTTGGCGAATTTTCGTACTGGGGACTTATAATGAACGGAATTGAAAAAATAACCGCGAAGATAATCGAGGACGCTCGCGCCGAGGCTGACGAAATTAAGAGAGCCTCCGACGCGGAGCGCGCCGAAATAGCCGAACGCTATCGCGCCGAAGCGGACGCTGAAACCGCGAAAATCCTCGAAGCCGGTAAACTCGAAGCCGCGCGTCAAACTGAACTTTTGGCGAGTACGGCTAACGCGGAGTCCAAAAAGGCTATACTTACGGAAAAGCAGTTGCTTATTGCGGAAGCGTTTGAGCTTGCGGCGCAAAAACTTGAAAGCGTTCCCGACGGCGGAAAATTCAATGTTCAGCTGGTCAAATCCGACGGTACTACGGAAAGTAAGCGCGATACCGCAATGGCGCTTAAATATCGGCGCGATGAGCTGACCCCAAAGGTAGCTGAAATCCTGTTTTCGGAATAACGGCGGAGTTTAGCCGCCGATATTTCATTGGTCGCGGAAGGTGTGCGGAAGGTGTATTAACTATATGGCAAAAAAGATTAAAGATACGGACTATCTGTTCTTGTCGTCTTATATTCACGCCAAGGAATCTAAGCTAATCGGCAAAGCGGGGCTTGAGCGTATGCTTGAAGCTCGCGATGTTGAGGACGCGCTTACAGCGCTTGCGGAAGCGTGGCAGTTGAATTTTGAAGCGGAGGACATAAGCGCGTTTGAGCAGATTCTTGCGAAACGCCGTTATGACGTACTCGCGGAGATGTCTAAGTTCGCTCCGAATCCCGCTATTGTTGACGCGTTCCGCGTCAAGTACGATTATCACAACGCAAAAACGCTGGTTAAGTCGCAATGCGCCGGAGTTCCGGCAGACCATCTGCTAATCGCGTCCGGACGCGTTGCTCCGGAAAAGCTAATCGCGGCGTTCCTTGAAAATAACTTCCGCGATTTACCGGAGAAAATGAGTTCCGCGATAAAAGAAGCCGTTGATATTCTCGCGAAAACCTCCGACCCGCAATTGTCGGATTTCGCGCTTGATAAGGCGTATTTTTACGAGTTCCAAACATACGCGGACGAATCCGGCAGCGAATTTTTGAAAGGTTACGTAAAACTAAGCGTAGACGCGGCGAATTTGCGTTCCTCGGTTAGAGCGGTACGCGCACGTCAGGAGCAGGCTTTGCTTGACGGCGGCGCGGTTACGCCTGACCGTATTAAAAAAGCGATTTCCAAACCTGAAACTCTGCCTGATTTGTTCAACGGTACGGAGCTTCACACCGCCGTCGGAGCGGCGAAAGCCGCAATCACGGGCGGAGCTGTTACGGAGTTTGAGCTATTAACGGACAACGCTCTGCTGAAATATCTTGCTCAGGCGAAGTCGTCCGGGTTCAGCGAAAAACCATTGATTGGCTACATCTGCGCGGTTGAGAACGAGATAGCCGCCGTAAGGACGGTAATGGTCGGACGGTTCGCGGGAATTGACCCCGCAACGATAAAAAGCCGGCTTAGGGAGGTCTGATGGACAACGACACGTACAAAATCGCGGTAATCGGCGATAAAGACAGCGTAACGGCGTTTAAGGCGCTTGGGTTTGTTACGGTCGCGTGCGAAACTCCCGACGAGGCTAAATCCGCGTTGAGCCGCTTGACTTATAGCGATGAAAAATACGCGATTATCTACATAACCGCGCGACTGGCGGCGCAAATTCCCGGCGAAGTCGCCGCTTACCGCGAGATACCCGTACCCGCGTTGATACCGATTTAGCTAATTAACTGTAACTATATTTTGTGGGGAGTTGAGGATTTGGGACGAATTGTTAAGGTATCCGGACCGCTTATTGTCGCGGAGGGATTAGCCGACGCGAGTATAACCGACATTGTTCTGGTCGGCGAGCGGCGCTTACGCGGCGAAATACTGTCAATGACCGGCGACCGGGCAAATATACAAGTTTACGAGGAAACCGCCGGACTTGGACCCGGCGCGGCAGTTAATACCACAGGTTCCGTACTCTCCGTGGAGCTTGGTCCCGGATTACTCGAAAATATTTACGACGGTATTCAACGTCCGCCGGAGGAAATACGCGAGCTTACGGGCGCGGCTTTGACTCGCGGCGTTGAGATACCCGCTCTGAATCGCGAGCGCGTTTGGGATTTTAACGCAACCGCTCAGGTTGGAGGTAAGGTTGCGGGCGGCGACATTATCGGTACGGTTCGGGAAACCTCCGCGATTGAACACCGCGTTATGATTCCGCACGGAATCAACGGCGAGATTACCGCGATTCAGTCCGGAGAGTACACCGTGCTTGACACAATCGCGACTATTAAATCCGAGGACGGAAAAACCTCCGATATTACGCTGATGCAAAAGTGGGGCGTTCGCAAAAGCCGTCCTTATAAACGAAAACATCTACCGACAATTCCGCTTCAAAGCGGACAGCGCGTAATTGATACTCTGTTCCCAATTGCGAAAGGAGGTACAGCGGCGGTTATCGGCGCGTTCGGAAGCGGTAAGACGGTCATTCAGCGGCAAATTGCAAAGTGGTCGGACGTTGACGTCGTGGTCTACATCGGCTGCGGCGAACGCGGCAACGAAATGACCGACCTTTTAACGGAGTTCACGGAGATTAACGACCCGCGCACGGGCGAGCCGCTAATTAAACGTACGGTAATTATCGCGAATACTTCCGATATGACGGTCGCGGCGCGTGAAGCGAGTATTTACACAGGAATCACAATCGCGGAATATTACCGCGATATGGGCTACGACGTTGCGGTTATCGCGGATAGTACGAGCCGTTGGGCTGAAGCTCTGCGGGAGATTAGCGGTTGCTTAGACGAAATGCCCGGCGAGGAAGGTTATCCCGCATATCTTTCAAGCCGATTGGCTCAGTTCTACGAGCGCGCGGGCGCGGTTGAGTGTCAGTGCGGCGGTGAACCAACCCGCAAAGGCAGTTTAACTGTAATCGGAGCCGTATCGCCGCCTAGCGGCGACATCTCGGAACCTGTAAGCCAGGCGACACTGCGTTTCGTCAAAGTATTTTGGAGCTTGGACGCGAATTTAGCGCGTAAGCGTCATTTCCCGGCGATTAGTTGGCTTAACAGCTACTCGCTGTATCTTGATAATTTGAGTTCGTGGTACGACAAGAACCTCGGAGTATCGTTCTTAAAAAACCGCGAAAACGCGGTCGCGCTTTTGGCGGAGGAAAACTCGCTTAACGAGATAGCCAAACTTGTCGGTAAGGACAGTTTCTCCGCCGCCGAACTGCTTGCGCTTGAAACCGCGAAGCTGATTCGAGAGGATTATCTTCAACAGGACGCGTTCGTTGACGTTGACAGCTATTCGTCGTACGACCGTCAGGTGAAAACGCTTGCGATGATATTGGAGTACGACACGCTTGCCCGCGGAGCGCTGCAACGCGGCGTAAGCGTTAAGGATTTGTCCGCGATTGAAGCCAAAACGCGTATCAGCCGCGCTAAGACGGTTAATGATTATAAATCAGAATACGAAAAAATTTCGGCTGATATGACCGCTCAGATTAAAGCCCTGATTTCGGGAGGTGACGCGGAGTGATACGGGAATATAAGACTATACGTGAAGTATCCGGTCCGCTGATGATTGTCGGCGACGTGGAAAACGTAACCTATGACGAGCTTGCTGAAATTGAACTTCCAAACGGTGAAATTCGCCGCTGTAAGGTGTTGGAAATCAGCGAGAGCGAAGCGGTGGTTCAGTTGCTTGAGTCGTCAGAGGGAATAAACCCCGCCGAAAGCAAGGTAAGATTTCTCGGTCACGGTATGCGGTTGGGCGTATCGGAGGATATGCTCGGACGCGTGTTTAACGGAACGGGACGCCCGATTGACGGCGGTCCGGAAGTTCTTGCGGAGAAGTGGCTCGACGTAAACGGTCTGCCGACGAATCCCGCCGCGCGTAACTATCCGTCGAAGTTCGTTCAAACCGGAATCTCCGCGATTGACGGATTGAATACGCTTACGCTCGGTCAGAAGATAGCGATATTCAGCGGGAACGGACTTCCGCACAATCAGCTTGCGGCTCAAATCGCGCGTCAGGCTAAAGTCCCCGGAACGGAATCGAATTTCGCGATTTGCTTCGCGGCGGTCGGTATTACGTTCGAGGAATCAGAATACTTCACGCAAGAATTCAAGCGTTCCGGAGCGTTTGAACGTACCGTAATGTTTACGAATCTCGCGAACGACCCGGTTGCGGAACGTATCGCGACGCCGCGAATTTGCCTTACGGCGGCGGAGTATCTCGCGTTCGAGAAAAATATGCGCGTTCTGGTTATCATCACCGATATGACTAACTACGCCGAAACTTTGCGAGAGATTTCAGCCGCTCGTAAGGAGATTTCCGGACGGCGCGGCTACCCCGTAAACCTGCATAGCGACCTTGCGGCTATGTACGAACGCGTCGGATTAAGACGCGGAAGCGAAGGCTCAATTACGCTGATTCCGATTCTTACGATGCCGGAGGACGATATTACTCACCCGATTCCCGACACTACGGGATATATCGCCGAAGGGCAGATTGTTCTCTCGCGTGAGCTTTACGGCAAAGGCGTTATCCCTCCGATTGACGTTCCTAACAGTATGTCGAGGCTTAAAGACAAGGGTATCGGCGCGGGTAAAACCCGCGAAGACCACTCCGGAACAGCGAATCAGTTATTCGCGGCTTATTCGGCGGGTAAGGACGCTAGAGCGCTTTCGGCAATTATTGGTGAAAGCGCGTTATCCGATACCGATAAACTCTATCTGAAGTTCGCGGAACGATTTGAGACGGAATACATAGGGCAGGGCTTCAATTTAGAGCGTGACATAGAGAGAACGCTCTCAATCGGGTGGGAGTTGCTGTCGATACTCCCGGTGACGGAGCTTAAACGTATTAAAACCGAATATATTGACAAATATCTACCGGGGGTGTAGAATATGGGAACATTACTTGGGCTTGAGGAACTGATTAAACGCTCGCTTGCGGAGGACATCGGCACGGGCGATATAACGACGCTCGCCTGTGTTCCGGAATCAGCGACCGCGGACGCGAAGCTAATCGCTAAAGAGCCGGGAATCCTTTGCGGAATTGACATTTTCAAACGGGTATACGCGATTTACGACTCCGCCGTGAAAGTTGAAACGCGTAAACTCGACGGAGATTTGCTCGTTGAGCGCGACCTTATCGCAACGGTTACGGGACCCGCGCGGAGCGTACTGACGGGTGAGCGCGTCGCGCTTAACTTGCTTCAGCATTTGTCCGGAGTCGCTACGCAAACCGGAAAATTCGCTGACGCGGTCAGCGGATACAAAACTAAAATCGTAGATACCCGAAAAACAACTCCGGGACTTCGCGTATTGGAAAAATACGCGGTCAGAGTCGGCGGCGGCGCTAACCATCGTTTCAGTTTACAGGACGGCGTTCTGATAAAGGATAACCACATAAAAGCCGCCGGAAGTATTACGTTAGCTGTTAACGCGGCGCGAAGCGCCGCTCCGTTTACGCTGAAAATCGAGGTCGAGTGCGAAACCTTTGAGCAAGTTCGCGAAGCTCTTGACTGCGGCGCGGACATAATAATGCTGGACAATATGACTACAGCGCAAATGCGTGAAGCCGTAGCGATAATCGGCGGCAAGGCGATTACGGAGGCTTCCGGCAATATGGGCGATAAAAATGTCGCGGAGGTCGCCGCAACCGGAGTTGACGTTATCTCAATCGGAGCGTTAACTCACAGCGTCAGAGCGTTGGACATCTCGCTCAAATTCAACGGTTAACCGTTACGGAGGAATTTTTATGGCGATAAAAGCTACCGGAGCGGAACTGAACCGTCTTAACTCTAAGCTGAATGCGGCGTTAGGCGTTCATAAACAGCTTAAAGACAAACTTGACGAGCTAATTCGTCAGTATTTGCCAATCTCAAAAGAGAATAAGATTCTTCGCGAAAGAGTGGAGAATCAGATTGCAGCGGCGCGAAGCGCGATGTCGGCGGCGTCCGCGCTTATGCCGTCGGAGATGCTGGAACAGGCGCTACTTTACCCGAAACGCCGCGTCGCGGTCGTAGTAAGTTACAAGGACATAGCGGGCGTTACGGCTCCGGAGTATGATTTCCGACGTATTGAGGGCGGCGGCAGTTTACCTTACGGTTACGCGATGACCGCCGGCGAACTTGACGACGCGATTTTGACGCTCGACGCGGCGGTTACGGATATGTTGGAACTTGCCCGTGTTGAAAAAACTGTACAATTGCTGTCGGTTGAAATTAAGAAAATCAACCGCCGCGTTAACGCGTTGGAATATGTTACGATTCCGGAACTTAAATCGAACATAAACCATATCCGAATGAAAATCGACGAGAACGAGCGTAGCGACATCACTCGCCTTATGAAAGCTAAGGAAACTCGCGGTTTCCTGTAGAACAATAAACTCAGCGGTGCGGCAAAGCCTACGCGTAGTAATCGCAGGGCGGTTTACTTCCCCGCTCTGTCAATAAATATCTATATTATCAGTAAGGGAGTATCACTATGAACCCAAAATACGAATCGTTGAAAGAATATCTGCGCTCACTTGGGAGCGTAGCGGTAGCGTTCTCCGGAGGAGTTGACAGTACGCTTTTGGTTCACTCTGCCAGAGAAGCGTTGGGCGATAAGGTTATCGCCGTTACCGCGCGAAGCGAATCCTTTCCGGAACGCGAGCTTAAAGAAGCTACCGCGTTTTGCGAAGCCAACGGAATCAGGCACATTATCGTTGACAGCGAGGAACTTGACATTGAGGGCTTCTCGCACAATCCTACTAATCGTTGTTATCTGTGCAAAAGTGAGCTTTTCAACAAGATTTGGGATACCGCAAGAGCTTACGGAATCGAGAATGTCGCGGAGGGTTCTAACACCGACGACGACGGCGATTACCGCCCCGGCTTACAGGCGGTAGCGGAACAAAACGCTAAATCGCCTTTGCGCGAGGTTAAATTGAGCAAAGCTGAAATCCGTGAAATCTCAAAGGAGCTTGGACTTCCGACCTGGGACAAGCAGAGTTTCGCGTGTTTAAGCTCAAGATTCCCCTACGGCGAAAGCATTACCTCCGAACGTCTGCGTCAGATTGACAAAGCGGAACAACTTCTGATTGATATGGGTTTGCGTCAGGTTAGAGTGCGTTACCACGCCGCGCCTAAAGGCAAACCGATTGCCAGAATAGAAACCGACGAAGCCGGCTTTGATTTGCTCCGCGACCGTTCCGCGCGTGAGCGGATTTACTCCGCGTTCAAAGACTACGGATTCCAGTATGTAGCGTTGGATTTACTTGGTTACCGTACCGGGTCGATGAACGAAACTCTGTGACCGGCTCGTCTAAACTTTAATAATAAGGTCTGATTTTAGGTGTATTATGACAATTTCTAAGAAAATAATTCTGCTGGTGCTTATTCCGCTTGCCCTGATAGCCACGGCTATCGGGATATTCTCGTATTCGATGCATTTGAAATCATCTTTAGAGTTGTCCGCCGGACGCACTATGAATATTTGCATTACATATTCGATTATGCTTGACGGAGACGCTGTTCAACGCGATATAGCCGCCGATACTCCGGGCGAAAGCTGGCAGTATTGGCAGGACGCTTCCGACAAGGTACTTGTTGATAACGGTTTGCTGTATTTTTACGTGATGGACATTAATCAGAACGACGGTCAGATTGCGTATTATATCTCCGCCGACGATTCAACCGGAGCGTACGAGTTTATGCAACCCGAAGACGTTTCTATTTTCGCGGACGAAATGTACGAAACCGGAGTAACCGGAGTACCCTCGACCACCGGAATTTACGATTCCGGCGAATGGGGTATGTGCGTATCGGGATTTGCCCCGGTGAAAAACTCCGCGGGTGAAGTAGTCGCGGTCATCGGCGCGGATTTTGCCGCCGACGACGTTATGAAAGAAATACGGATTTTCGGATTTATCATTATCGGGCTTTCAATCGGATTCGCGGTAATTGTCGGAGTAATCTCGACAATAATCGCTAAGAAGATATTTGTTAAGCCGATTAAAAGAATCGTGACGTTAACTGACCGATTAGCTACCGGAGATACGTCTTTCAAATTTGAAAAATCCAGAGGCAAAGACGAGATTTCCGCTCTTAACAGAAGCGTTATCTCTATGGCGTTGAATTCCATAGCAAAAGGCGAGTATCTTGCGAAAGTGGCTTCGGGAGATTTATCCGTTGACTTCACGGTAAAAAGCGAGAGCGACGCGTTAGGTAACGCAATTATTCATCTTGTTGAACAGCAGCGCGCGTTAATCGCCGAAATAAATAAGGGAAGTTCGTCGGTCGCGAAGTATTCTGAGCTTATGGCGCACTCCGCGGGTGAGCTTGCAAGCGGAGCGTTCCACCAAAACGAGGAAATAGAAAACCTCAAGTCCGACATTAACGAGCTTACCGAGCGTATGCGTCAAACCTCGCTTGAAAGCAATATTGCCGCTGACCTGCAAAATGAAAGCCTTGATATTACCAATCACGGCGCGCAAAGGATAGACAACCTCGTCGTGTCGGTACGCGAAATCGTTGACGTAAACCGCGAAATCGCCAAAATCACGAAACTGATAGACGACATTGCTGACCAGACGAATATACTCGCGCTTAACGCGGCGGTCGAAGCCGCGAGAGTCGGAACCGCCGGACGAGGTTTTGCCGTAGTCGCGGAGGAAGTCCGAAGCCTAGCGACTAAAAGCAGCGGCGCCGCCAAGCAAATTGACACCTTAATCGCTAAAGCGTCCGCGAAATCCGAGCTTGGGCTTTCGTCGTCGCTTGAAACCAGCGAATTTTTCGCCAAGATTTCGGAAAAGACGAACGCCGCGTCAACGGAAATTCGGGACATCGCGGCTAAGAACGAAGAACTCTCCGCCGAGATAAAGCTGATTAACGACCGCTTAGACAGAATCTTAGACATTGTGCGCTCTAACTCCAGCGGAGCGCAGGAAAGCTCCGCGCTTAGCCAAGAAATGACCGGTACGGCAAGCGTTCTGAAGCAACATACGGATTTGTTCATACTTTAGCGACCACCGAAAAACAGCGTAAGACGGCGTAATAATACGTCGTCTTTTTTTGGTGTGCAATCGCGGAGATTTTCGGCGATTTTGCTAAATACGCTATTGCGTTTTGAATTTGTTTATGCTATACTAACAGAAAAGTATCGCGTACGCGAATAGCAGTCTTTTTTATTTTTGTAATTTATAAAAAGGGAGAGCAATATATGAGCAACACATCAGGAAAGTACCCGCACGTTTACACTCCGATTCAGGTTCGCGGAGCGTACTACAAGAACCGTCTGTGTCAGTCTACGCCGGGAGCTGGCGGAACAGGCGACGAGAACGGTCACATAACCCAGCGTACGCTTGACTACTTCAGACCGGTCGCAAGGGGCGGCGCGGCGGTAGTCACGGTCGGCAACTGCTCCATCGACACCAACGAGTGTTACGACGAGGGTAACCAAATCGACCTAGCCGACGACAGCATTATCCGCAGTCTTACAATGTTTGCGGATATGTGCGACAAGTACGGCACAATAGGACAGTTGGAAATCAACCACAACGGCGCGACTCAGGGTAACGTGGCGGGAACTAAAGCCGGTGAAACCGGTTGGGCGCCAAGCGCGATAATCACCGAAGCGGAAATTCTACGCGCTAAAATGGCGAATCGCGAGCCGATTCCTACCCGCGAGATGAGCAAGGAGAAAATCGCGGAAACCGTTAAGAAGTTCGCGGACGCCGCGGGTCGCTGCGCTAAAGCCGGTATGAAAACCGTACAATTCCACGGCGCTCACGGAAATCTGCTTGCGCAGTTTCTAAGTCCGTACTTCAACAAGCGTACTGACGAGTACGGCGGCAGCGTTGAGAACCGCTCCCGCTTCGCGTGCGAGGTACTAGACGCGGTCAGAGCCGCAATCGGCGAGGACGTAGTAATCGAGTATCGTATGTCGTCGGAAGAACACGAGGAAGGCTTCGCGCATTTCCCGGAGATACTGGAATTCGTAGGCTTAATTAAGGACAAGGTCGATATTTTGTTCGTCAGCGGCGGACTGCACGATACTCAAGGTAAGCCGGAGCGTATGCGTCCGATGGTTCCGCCGTACTCGTATCCACAAATGATGAACGTGGAACGCGCCGGAATAATCAAGAAAAAATATCCGGAATTGCTAATAAACGTCGTTGGCGGTATTAAAAATCCGGCTCAGGCGGAGGAAATAATCGCGAGCGGCAAAGCGGACTTCGTCAGCTTTATGCGCGCTCTGATTGCCGACCCGGATATGCCGACCAAATACGCTACAGGCCGCGAGTGGGAGCATACTCCGTGTCTGCGTTGTCAGTGTATGAAGATTGACAAACACGGACGTTTCATCGGTCCGTGTACGGTCAACCCGATGGCGAGCTTCATAGACCAATATCCGGAGTTAAAAGTCGGAAAAGCTCCGGTAAAGAAAAAAGTCGCCGTTATAGGCGGCGGTCCCGGCGGAATACAGGCGTTAAAGACGCTGTTGGAGCGCGGTCACGATGTAACGCTGTACGAAAAATTACCGGAGATTGGCGGTCAGGTAATCAAGGCGGCGCTGCCGGACTTCAAGATTGACATTCGCGAGTATCTGACCTATTTACGCGGATTCGCGGCGCACTCCAAAGCGCAGATTCTTACCGGAGTTGAGGCTACGCCGGAGCTAATCGCGATAGAGAACTACGACGCTTTGATTGCCGCAATCGGCGCTAAACCGTTAATCCTGAATATTCCGGGCGTGGAACGCGCAAAATGGGCGCCTGATGT
>JAISKY010000151.1 GCA_031260745.1 Oscillospiraceae bacterium | reverse complement strand
TCGCGTGTCGTGGGCTGGATTATGCACGCTAACGACGACTACAAAAAGCTGCCGTGTTACCGCGTAGTGTTCAAGGACGGCTCACTGTGCGAGGGCTACGTATTCGGAGGCTCGGAGGTTCAGCGGACGCTCCTTGCCGCGGAGGGCGTGACTTTTACCTCTGACGGCAAAGGAGATTTGGAGGTTTGCGCGGCGGTCGCAACGTAAAAGCCGCGCCCATAAAGGCACGGCTGAATAATTGAAATAGATTTCCACAAGGGTTAACTTAGATGTACCCTTGTATTTTTACGCCGATTTCGCTCTGTTTATATAGCTGTTACATTTTTCTTAGTCAAATCAGTTGTACGAAGCGGTGACTTCAAGCGCGAATTGTCGAGCTTTTGCTAAATCATCGGAGTTTGGTCTGCCCTTGCGCATAAACTTGAACTCGCCGCGGCAATGGAAATCAGTCGGGATTACCTTAATACCTTTTTTTTCAAGCAACGGTTTTATATGCGAGTAAGCGGATTTTACGACCGCCGTAGTGCTGAAAACCGCTACCGCTTTTACGCCGTCCAAGTTGCGTATGAATGCTTTGAGCTCATCATCAATTTCAAAAGCATAGACCGCTCCGCCTAAAAATAAGATGTCTGTATCCGGAGCGACTTGCTCGGAAATCGGCTTCGCCGTCACGTTCAAAGCGGTGGCAATCGCCTCCGCAACCTTAGCCGTGTTACCGGATTTCGACAAATAGCGGACTTCAATGTTCATACTTTTGCCTCTGCCCGGACGCTGACAACCGACTCGATAATGTGGCGCGGGCATTTTTCAACGCAGATACCGCAATTATGACACTTCGCCGGGTCGATTATCGCAAGGTTATCCTCTACGCGTATCGCGTCATTCGGACAGTTCTTAACGCAAATTCCGCAGCCGATACAACCGGCTTCGCAGAGTTTACGTACCGCTGCTCCGCGAGCGTGGGAGTTACACCCGACGCGAGTTTCGGAGCTGTACGGAAGTTTCGTAATCAGCCGCTTAGGACAGGTTGCGACGCACTGCATACAGCCGACGCACTTCTCGCGGTTAACTTTAGCAACGCCGTTGACTAGGCTTAGCGCGCCGAATTGGCATACTCTCGTACACGAACCTAAACCCAAACAACCGAAACGGCACGTTAGCGGTCCGCCGCCGATTGCGTTAAGCGCGGAGAAGCAATCGTCAAGCCCTACGTAATCGTATTTGCGATTGCTCCTGGCGCCGCCGGAACATCGGACAAACGCGACGTGACGCTCCGCGTCCTCAGGCTCAACGCCCATAATCCCGGCGACAAGCGCAGTGACTTCGGAGCCGCCGACCGCGCAGCCGTTAGTCGTAGCTTCGCCGCTGACTACCGCCGCCGCGAATCCGGAACACCCGGGAAATCCGCAGCCGCCGCAATTCGCGCCGGGTAATATCCCCAGGATTTGCTCCTCGCGTTCATCTTTATCGACCGCGAATTTCTTCGCGGCTACTCCGAGAACCGCTCCGAATACGGTTCCCAACCCGCCGAGTACGACTACCGGCAAGAAAATCGGAAGTAATGCATCCATTTCTATTCACCCATTGGATGTTGGCTCAATAACTATCTCTCTAGGCGCGGATTCTTTATCCGCCAAAACAAATCACCAAACTTTCAAACCGGAGAATCCCATAAACGCCAGACTTAGCAACCCCGCGCTTACAAGCGCGACCGGAAAGCCGTCGAACGCTTTAGGATATTCGGCGGACGCGTCAAGACGCTCGCGTACGCTCGCGAACAATACTATCGCAAGTAAAAATCCCAACCCGCCGGTTATTCCGTATACGGTGCTTTCAAGCAGATTGTAATTCTTCTGCGTATTAAGCAATACCACTCCGAGAACCGCGCAGTTTGTGGTAATCAGCGGCAAGTATATCCCAAGCGCGAGGTACAGACCCGGCATAGACTTTTGCAGGAACATTTCAATAAACTGCACCAGCGCCGCAATTATCAGTATGTACGCGACTGTCTGCATAAACTCCATATTCAGCGGTACAAGTACGTAGTAATTGACGAGCCAGCACACAAGCGACGCGATTCCCATTACGAACGTCACCGCAAGTCCCATTCCGATTGCCGTGTCTTGTTTTTTGGAAACTCCGAGAAACGGACAAATTCCGAGAAACTGAACCAATACGAAGTTCTCAACCAGTATCGCGCCCAGCGCGATTGAGAATATAGATGTAATGCTCATTTACTTTCCTTCCTTTACAGCGTTGATAAACGCGGTTGGATTTACAATCATTTGGTCGTTTGAGTTTATATACGCGGTATCAAGCAGAATCCGAATAATTTCGCCGTTCGTTAGCGTAGGGTCAACCTCCCAACCCAGCGCAAGAACTCCCGCGATATAGGGAATACTCCAACTTATGCCGCCTCTTGCCATATACATATATGTTTCTTGACCCGCGGCGTACTCCTCAGCCATTGTGCGGTGATGCCCCGGCGCGAATATTTGCCGTTCATAAGTATCATTAAACAAAATCGAGAATTTTGAAATATCGTCCGGCGCGTCAATATCGTAATATCCGATATTGATAAACAATCCGTCACTGCCGCCGATTGCGTCGAGTACGAGGATTCCGGCTTCGCGAGCTTCTTTCGTCGCCGCGTAGTACGCCTCCATATTTTCGGGATAATAGTTGACTGTATTAGGACCGGAGAACGACGCAACCCGAATTTTCTCGCCATCGGGAAGCCCGGCGTTGGTTTCAATAATCCAACGTAACGCGTCGGCGTAGTATTGAGCGTCCACCAACCACGACGGCGTAGCCGCGAAGTATATGTTAACGCCCGGAGCAACTCCGCAAGTTTCGCCCGCGAGGATACCCGTCACGCCCGGCGCGTGCATTGAGCCAACGCCCTCCTGGTAATCGCAAAAATCTTTATACTCCGTGATTTTTCCGACAAATTCCGGGTGCTTCATCGCAAGAGGTTGGTCGATTATCGCGACGTTAACGCCTTTGCCCGTAATGCCGAGTTCGTGTATCGCTCTAACTCCCAAACCGGGATTTTTGGCTTTTTCAAGTAATTCTGCGGCGTAGTCCGCGTTTTCCTCGAAAACCGTGCTAGAGTTGAAAATATATTCGCTCCACATACGCTCCTTAACGCAGTCCCCGACGGGTACGCTGTACGGAGTTTCATTAATATCGAACCCCTCGTATATTGAAAGCGAATAAGAAAGCAATTCAGAGAAATCTCTTTTGTCAAATTCGCGGGTATAGCCAAAGAGCATTTTATCCTCAGCTTTCGCGGATTCGACGGGAGGAGGGTTAACCTCCATACACGAACCAAAAACCGCCGCGCATAGCGTTGCTATGAGAAAAAGGCTTAAAATACGCGATTTCATTTATTAGCTCTCCACTGCACGAACGCAATAAGGCAGCCTAGCGTTATGAACCCTCCGAACGGCAGTATTATCAGCAGAGCAGGAAACGGTTCCGGGATTATCCTAATTCCTTTACCCGCGTTAAGCAGTCCCCCGCCGAATGTCCCGGAGCCTAAAAGCTCTCGTATCAGGCTCATCACAACCAAAACGGCGGTGTACCCGATTCCCTGCCCTATTCCGTCAATCGCAGACCTCGCGACGCTGTTCTTTGACGAGAACGCCTCGGCGCGTCCGAGTATAATACAGTTAACGACAATCAGCGGAATAAATACGCCTAAACTCTCCGACAGCGCGGGTAAATACGCTTTCAACAGCAAATCGACAATTGTGACGAACCCCGCGATAACTACTACAAAAGCCGCGATTCTGATTTTGTCGGGTATCACCTTGCGAAGCAAGCTAATCGCGATGTTAGAGCAAGTCAGGATAATCAAAACTCCGATACCCATTCCGACGCCATTGAACATCGTAGTGGTAATCGCCATTGTGGAACACATTCCCAGAAGCTGGACCAGAACCGGGTTGTTTTTCAAAAGTCCGTCAGTAAATACTTTTTTCATTTTGCGGCAACCTCCTCGACTATTTTAACTGCGGCGTTAACGCCTGCGGTAACAGCCCTTGACGTTATCGTCGCGCCCGTAATTGCGTCAATATCACCGCCGTCTTTAGTTACCGCAAGCGTTCCGGATTTACCGATAAACTGCGAACGCCAATCCTCGTCGTTCGCGACCATTCCTAATCCGGAA
>JAISKY010000104.1 GCA_031260745.1 Oscillospiraceae bacterium | reverse complement strand
GGTACTATTTTGTGGCAGTGCGGACATTTAAGCGTTACCTTAATCGGCTTGTTCGGCAGCTCCGAAACGTCAAACGCGCGTTTAGCGCATACGGGACAGCGCACCGATATGCCCGGCTTCGCTTGTCTTATATTCATACAACTCAATCCTCCGCTTAGTTCTCATAATACGGAACACTATCCGTAAAAAAATGCCCTGTTTTGGTGTTATACCAGACGCATTTCTTTTAGGCGTATCTGCATTGCCTGTTTCGATACTCCGAACATATCCGCAAGCGCGGCGGCGGAGTCTGCGGTCGGACGAGCGCGGTGAAACGCCATTTTTACCTGTCCGGCAGGCATAAGCAGGAAACTACTAAGCGTATCCGCCTGACGCTCTATGGTTGCGCCCTCGTCCGAGCTTTTTACCGCGTTCTTTGTCATCGCGGCGGGCATACCGGAACCTGCGTATATATTCTGATGAATCAGCCAGTGCGAAAGTTCGTGCGCGAGCGTGAAACGGAGCCGCCCGTCACTTCGGTTATTCAGCAAACTCGCGTCCGCTATGATAGTGCCGCCCTTAACCTCTATCCACATATAACGGCTGTTTTCCTTGTCATACACCGGAATCCAGGTATCGTCAAACACTGTTTCGCCGAGTATTCTGCCGTTATTTCTTATGTACTGGTAGTCGATGACAAGACCATACTGACGCTCTATAATATCCTCAATCGGTATGGCGGTCGGACAAGTCAGCAATTCAGGATTATATTCCTTAATAACGAGCCGCGCAATCGTTTCAAGCACATTATCTCTGTAATTTCCCACGTTATCCGTCCTCCTTTGCTCCGCGGTTTCGTAGTTTTTCTATGAACTCCTGCCACTCCTTGTCCGTTGCGTCCATATCTTTCGCAGTCCTTAACGCAACTCGCGCTAAGTCATTCTCCATAATGTACTCCGGCAAGTCCCCGGACACTCTGGGCGACGCTTTTGACTTTGCCGCCAAATCGTACATTACTTCCGTTTCCTCTTTGCTTAAAAGCAAAATCTGTGCCATTCGCGCCAGAACCTCATCTTTCGGAGCCGCGCGCCTGTCAGTTTCCATATTGCTCATATGCACGGGTGATAAGTCGAGCATTTTAGCAAAGCCGCGAAGTGTGATTTCACGACCCAACCGTTTTTTTCGGATAAACGAGCCGAAAGTTTTTTCTTCGCTCATAATGCGTATCTCCTTTGCACGTTCCCTTTGTTGGGAACATCGTAGCTATATTATACCCGACAATATTGCGTTTGTCAATATGGTAATTTTCAACTGTTCCTATTTGGACAAGTTGACCCCTATTTTTTTGAAAATAGTCAACAAAATCAGGCGTTACAGGCAAGTGAATTGATTAGACTACTGTACTCTTTTCGCACATTTTCCGGCGCAATTATTAACATTCTGCCACCAAACGAAGTTACCCAGCCATAGAATGTGGGACTTGCAGAAACATCTGCATACGCTGTGAAATGCTCCGAATCAACTAACTCTGTCTTTACGTCCTCGCCGAAACGGTCGATTATACTGTTCATTAGGTCGTTATCGCATAACAGAGCAACGGAACGTACCTCGCCCTCGTACATCTGGAATACAGAGTTCGCATACGACGCCATATCAAAATATTCCGGTTTTGGTACTGCGGGAGTAACCGTAATTTCAGGCACAGCTATCCTGTCAACTCGGAACCGGGCAATATCATTGTGACTTTCAGACCAACCTACAATATAATATCTGTCACTGTTCCAAATAAGACCGTATGGGCTTACGCGGTAAATTCGTCCGTTATGCTTATACAGCTTGCGTTTGTTCCGGCTGTAATCATAATACTTGAATGTCACCTGTTTCCCGGTATTTATTGCGGCGTGCAGTAGGTCAACGATTATATATACTTTCTCGTTCGTAGGCTTTATACGCTCGGTTGTATACAAGCGGCGGCTTAATTCGTCAGCTTTATGAATACTCGTCAGCGCGGTCAGCTTTTCTATCAGCGCCGCGCTCTTTTTCGCTGGTATGAACCTCGACGCCTGTACCGCGTCCACAAGCAGTTTTAATTCCGGCAGTTCAAAATGCCGGTCGCCGATAAAGTATTCGTAGCGTTTACCCGTATTCTCCACTACGTCAACGCCCGATTCTATAAGCTGCTCAATATCCGGCGCGACGGTCTTGCGGCTTGCAACAATCCCCTCTGCTTCAAGATACGCGAGAATATCCGTCATTGACGCAGGGTGATTCTCGTCCGTCTGTTCTTCGAGATATTTCTTTATGTACAAAACGCGTGATTTCTTTGGCATTTGACTCAGCCTCCGGGATTGAATAATTACCGTTACCTTATCTCAACAGTTCAACCTCAATAACGTCACCTTTGCTTTGAGCTTCGGGTTCGAGCTTCGTTATGTACAGCCCCTCGGCGCGGATAGAATCGGGAGTCCGCGTTGCTCTGTGAGGCATAGGGTGAGCGATATAGCCGCTGTCGGTTTTCTCAAGTTTCAGCCGGACGAACGATTCAAAGCCCACGCCTCCGCTGTGAATATCGCCTGACAGCGTTGCGAGTACCGTGTGACGTTTCAGAGGATTCTGCTCGCAGAACTTGCACACTACGGCTTTAACGCACCATTCCAGACCGTTGAAACAGGCTGTCGGAGGTCCGGCGACGTTGATTACCGGCTTGCCGTCCACTATCGCGCCCGCCATAGGTCTGCCCGGAGCGGACGCTACTCCGTGGAATATAAGCTCGCCGCGCTCCGCCAACAGAGTATGGCAGTAATCCTCGCTGCCCTTGCTCGTTCCCGCGCTTAGGATTACGACATCGGCTTCCGAGAGCGCCTTGTCAAGCGCGGCTGAAAGCTCTTTGGGATTGTCGGCAACAGGGTCGAACGTCAAGCCGACCGCTCCCATTTCCTCAAGCATACACTTTGCCAAAATTGAGTTGGAACACACAGTTTCGCCCCGCTTAGGTAGTTGCCCAAGCGGGATTAGCTCACTCCCCGTAGGGATAAATGCCGCGACCGGCTTTTTGTAGACTTCAATCTCGCTAACCGCTCCCATAGCTATCGCCGCTAAGTCAACGGCGAGTAAACGCGTACCTTTCTCGCAGAGCAACATATCACGCGCTATGGAATCGCCCCGGTTCGCTATTTCCGCGCCCGCCGTTACTGGTTCGAGGTCGTTATTAAATTTCAAGCCGCCGTTTGGCAGAAACTCCAAGTCCTCGACCGCGATAACGGCGTCGAACGCGTCGTCGAAATCGTCCCCGGTATCGGCTCTGACGTAATCCGTTCCGAGCTTCCACTCCGACGCGTCGGGAACGCCGTCTTTGAACATCTCGGACTTCACGGCTACACCGTCCATTCGCGAACCGCGAAATACCGGCTTGTCGCACAGCGAAAAAACGTCAGCCGCCAATATCCTGTACAGCGCGTCCTCGGTCCTGACGCGCTCCGTGCGTATCGGCGCGCTCCACTTGGAGAACAGTTTAGCCAGTACCTCCGCGCGGGTAGGCAACTCGCCGGGTTCGATTCGTTGCATTGCCATTGATATTACTCCTTATCAATCAGATTCCAACGCGCCGCAAGGCCGCGGATTTTTTCAGCGGCGGCGGTATCGTTCTTTGCGGGGAAACTGTCCGTTTGAGCGGACATAATGATATTTTCGTCCGGGAGCGCCGCGCCGCGTATACGGAGAATCACTCTTGCGAGCGGAACAGCTCCGTCCGCGTTGCCCTTGCTGCCGCCCGCCGTCAGAATTACCGCGCCGAGCTTAGGCGTTACCTCAATCGGAGCGTTCAGAAACGCTTTCGCCGAATAGTAAAACTGAAACCGGCTCGCAAGCGAAATCAGAGGTCCCGCAAGAAGTCCATAGTACACGGGCGAGGCGACAATTACATTGTCAAAATCGTCGCTCGTCACAATATCCATATCGTCGCGAATAGCGCAACCGGGCGAGGTCTGACACTTGCGGCAATCAATGCAAGGCTTGATATTATCACGATACGCCGAAATCTCCGTTATCTCGCTTTTGAGATTCTCGCGCAGTACGGCGAGTAACGCCGCCGTGTCGCCGTTTATTCGCGGCGAACCGTTTAGGATTAGCGTTTTCATAGACATTCCTCGCTGAAAGACAATTTTTATCTCTTGTAATTATAGCGGACGGTTTTGCTTCGTTGCGGCGCCATAGACTTCTCTTGATAAATATGTATTTTTTTCAATTATTCGGACGCTTACAGCAGTTCGACAGCTACTCACAGCGGGATAGTGATTGTGTCGCGGTTTTCCTCCGTCACCGTAATCACAGTCACGTCGGCGCGCGCTTTAATCGCGTCGATAAACGGAGTGTCGCAGAGTTTCAATATTCCGAGTACGATAACATCGCTGTCGAGCGCGGCGAACACAGCTTGCTTAAAACGCTCGCACGGTTCCTCGAAGCGTCCGAGTTCGTCAAGCGCGAGAACACCGCGTTCCGCAATCCCGCGATTGATTGCGGCAACAGCAAACTCGTCGAACGCCGCGAGGTTAACCTCACGCGGCACTTCCGGTATCATTTTAACCATTAGGCAACTCTCACCCGTAATCCGGTCGTTCAACCAAAACACGCGCGAGGTTTCAGTAATTTCGCGTGTAGTGAAATAGCCGCCGACGCTGACGCCGGAGCTGTTAAGATACCGCTCCAGTATCGTCGTTTTACCTATGCCGGGTTCGCCGGTCAGAAAAATGTTCATTGCGTCCCTCCAAACCGCGCGTTCGCTAACAGCGCGTCGTACTCGGTAGCAGTTAGTGTATGACCGTAGAACAGCTTGTAATATTCCGTAATCAGCGCGTTCAACTCGCTCCCGTCATCGTCCGCGTACAGCAGATACGACAACCAAAGCATACCAAGATAACGGTTAATTGATGGCGGACTGCCCATCCAGTTGTACGGCGCGCCGGGAACCTCCGCATATCTGCCGCTCTTTATTGCGTCTAGTTCAGACCACGTTTTGTCGGTTGCAACGTCCGCATATGCGCTGTTCGGAGCGAAAATGATAACGTCCGGATTCCATACTGAAATCTGCTCTAAGCTGACCTCGTTACCGGAACCTTTGGAGCTTGGCGCGTCAACGACCGCCGCGTTCTCCGCGATATAGTCAAGTACCTCGGAGTGGAACGAGCCTCTGGCGAGTACGTTAATCCCCGCGTCGCCCAGACAATAGAGAATCGTTGGCTTATCGCCGTTCGCGAGAGTCACAAGTTCGTCAGTCTTAGCAAGAATCTTTTCGCAGAACGAGGCAAGCTGTTCGCCTTTTGCCTCGCGTCCGAGCAGTCTGCCGAGCGTTCTGAACGCTTCGGGCGTACCTCGCAAATCGGCGGTTATGTGGAGCGCGGGGAGCGCGAGTTTCTCCGTAATGCCGTCCATATCTTCTTTGATGGTATTCTTTGGTTCGCCGAGGTCGATTACAACCTCTGGTTTGATTGTTGCGATGCTCTCAAAGTTAAGATTATCCATACCGTAAAATTGCCCGACTTCGGGCAGGTCATTTAGATACGCGGGAACATATTTAACAGCGTCGTCGTTGTACCGTTGCGCGACGGTGCAAAGCAAATCCGGCGCAATCGCAATCAGGAACATCTGCGCTAACGCTCCGCTTGGCGCGATTCTCGTAATGTTCGCGGGAAGTTCAACCGTTCTGCCAACGCTATCAGTAAACGTCCGCGTTGCCGGAGCGGTCGTAGCTGTCGGAGCAGCCTGTGATGAACCACACGCCGCGAACAGCGTCAATATCATTACAAGCGCGAGCAGTAAAGCGAGGGTTTTTCTCATTAGCAAGGACACCTCTGTCATAATAAAGTCAAAAGCTATTGTGTGTATTTGCCGGGTGAAAAATACGCCGGGGTCAGCTCTGCTCATTCGGCGCGAATTCAATCCGTATCACGGAGTAAATCCATTGGTTACTCTCAGCGGTTGGGATAATCAGACGCATTGGACGCTCCGATTCGGGCAGCG
>JAISKY010000072.1 GCA_031260745.1 Oscillospiraceae bacterium | reverse complement strand
GTAGAATCAGGAGAGTGGTACTCGAACGCCGTAATTTGGGCGAAGTCAAACGGCGTTGTCGAGGGAATAGGCGGCGGGTTGTTCGGCACGAACGACAATATAACCCGCGAGCAACTTGTGACTATCCTGTACCGCTACTCCCAAACGAAAAATATCAGCGTAAGCAAAACTACTGATTTGACTGCGTATACCGACGCGGACAATGTTTCAGAGTACGCAAGCGATGCGATGAAGTGGGCGGTCGCAAACGGCATAATTGAGGGCGTGACGCTGACAACTATCAGCCCGAGAGGCGCGGCGACTCGCGCGCAGGTTGCGACTATATTACAGCGGTTTATCGAGAACATCTGACCGCGCAGTATCTCGCTCTGTCCAAGCCAGCGGGAAAAGGCGCTTAAAAACAAACGGAGAAAACTAACAATGATTGACAATCTAAATGAAATAATGACCCGCGCCGGAGCGTTCCAATACGGAATCGTTGACCCGAAAAACGTGGAGTTTTCCGAAGAAGTCCGCAAGATGTGCGAGGTGAACACCTGCCGTCAGTACGGCAAAACGTGGGCGTGTCCTCCGGCAGTCGGAACGATTGACGAGTGCCGGACGCGGGCTCAGAGCTACGCATATATGCTTGTGTTCTCTCAAAAGTTCGATTTGGAGGATTCCTACGATTTTGAGAGCGTCGGAACTGCGATGAAAGATTTCAAAGCGGTCGCGAGCAGACTGGACGAGGAAGTCAAGCCGTATCTGACAAATTATCTTATGCTCTCAAACGAGGGCTGCGGCAAGTGCGAAAGCTGTACCTACCCGGATAATCCGTGCCGGTTCCCGGATAAAGTTCACGGCTCAATCGAGGGCTACGGCATATTCGTCAGCAATCTCGCGACGCAAGCGGGAATGGGCTACAACAACGGCAAAGATACGGTGACATTTTTCGGCGCGTTGCTGTTCAACGACGAATAATAACCAGTAATTACGGGGGAGATGATAATTGTGACGCAAACGCAGATACAAAGAGTTACGAACAAAAAATATGATATTCCGCTGTCGGAAATCGAATTAAATTTCCTGCTCGAATGTATGGCTCAAAAAATCGCGGGCTGCGTGTTCAAAATCCTGAGCATAAGCGAACTCGGCGACTATATGCCGTTGCGTGAACAATTTGAACGGGCGTATAGGCAGCTTGTTGAGATAATGGCTTGCGTAGACCTTGCCGACCAGATTCTTGCGTACTATGTTCAGGCGGAGCGCAGAGTCCGCATATTCGACGACGCTGACAAAGACGAACTGTTTTTGCAAGCCGCCGAAACGCTGCGCGGAATGACCTCCGCGCCGCTTATGCTGGAATTCCCGGAGCGGATTGCGTTCGCGCTGTGGAACCGCGCGGGCAGTTGGTCGGGCGCGATGACGCTTGTGGGGCTTGAACCGCTTAATGAATACAGCCGTAATCTGGCGGCGATGAAATATATAATCAACAGAGCGTCGCCGTATTTGCTGGGCGAGGAAACGCTTCGTAAGCTGCCTCCGGAGACAATAAAACTGCTTGAGGAAATATGTAACTCTGCAAGGCGCGAAATGCGTTACGCAAATCAACGCGAGCGTCAGCGGGTTAATAATGCGTTTAGCCCGATAGCAAACGTCAAGAAAAACGCGCTTAGGTATCTCGGACTGCTGCCGCCGGAATCGTCTGCGGCGACTATAAGCGTGTCCGCTCCGCGAACCCCGGACAGTGAATTTAAGCGGCGTATCCCCTCCGAGATTCTCAGTAAGCTGTCGCCGGAGAGCATGACACTGATATATAATATTTACAATACTATCGTTGCGGAGGGTCGCAAAGCAACCCTTGACGACTGGAACGCGTTGAAAGCGAAACAGCGCGGGCTCGACGGGAAAGATATATACGAGGTGTTCCTCGCGCTTGACTTGATTACGCCGCCCGAACCGAAACGGAAAGGTTCCGCGCCCAATATGTTTCGCCACTCCGCGTGGATGCGCGAGGACTGGTACAGGACGTATCAATGTCTGGCGAACGAAGCCTATGATAAAAAGCGCAGCGCGGGTAACGCGTAAAAACAAAATTTTAAGGAGTTGGAAATGGCGCGACCGCAATTTGCAAAAGTCAATGGCAAGACTGTCTGCATAGTTTCCGCATCGGGAGTCCGCAAAAAAGGAGCGGCGCTAATGCGAGCGGCAAACAAGGAGAGGAAACAGCAGATAGGAGCGAAAAAACACCGAAAACAGGCTAAGGCAGATAATTCAACAGCATCGGAGGATATTCACAATGAAAATGGCTAAAAAGCTCACAGCGCTGATACTCGCGCTTATTCTTACGCTCTCAATAGCGCCGGGAGCGTTCGCGGCTGACAAAGCAACGCTTGACAGCGCGGTGAACGACACGGCGGCGTATATATACAAAACGGTGAAAAATCCGATTGTAGGCAGCGTCGGCGGCGAGTGGGCGGTCATAGGTTTAGCGCGCAGTAATTATACAGCGCCGGATTCGTATTATGCGGCGTACTACAAAGCGGTCGAAAAATACGTCAAGGACTGCGGCGGCGTGTTGGACTCCCGAAAGTACACGGAGTATTCCCGCGTGATTCTCGGCTTAACTGCGGCGGGTTACGACCCGACGAGCGTCGGCGGCTACGACCTAACCGCGCCGCTTGAGGATTTCGACAAGACGATTTGGCAGGGTATCAACGGTCCGATTTGGGCGCTAATCGCGCTTGACAGCGGTAATTACGCAAATACTCAGCGCGACAATTACATCGCCGAGATTTTGGATAAGCAACTTCCGGACGGCGGTTGGGATTTGGCGAATCAAAGCTCCGACCCCGATATGACCGGAATGGCGTTGCAGGCGCTCGCGAATTATCAGGACAAGCCGGAGGTAAAAACCGCGATTGACAAGGCTCTGAAAATCAGTTTTTCGTATAAGACGAGCGAGGGCGTTGTGCAAATGTTGGTTGCTAACGCGACGCTCGGAAAATCCACCGACGCGCTTGTGGACGAGTTGCTGAAATACCGCAATTCGGACGGAAGTTTCAATCACGTTCTCGGCTCCGACGACGGGAACAATCAGATGGCTACGGAGCAAGCGCTATACGGTCTTGTGGCGGCGCAACGCGCTCGCGACGGCAAAAGTCCGCTGTACAAAATGTCAGACACGAACCGGTTAACAGATAACAGTGAACAGTTAACAATTACGGGGTTGCCAAATAAGAATAAAGACGTTAAAGTTGTGCCGATAACCGTTCCCGGACGGACGTTCCCGGACGTTAAAGGTCACGCTAATCAGACTGCAATCGAGAAAATCGCGGAGCGCGGTATTATCAACGGAATGACCTCCGACGCTAACGCTGATTT
>JAISKY010000272.1 GCA_031260745.1 Oscillospiraceae bacterium | reverse complement strand
GGACGACAGCATTGCAAGCACCTTAGCTTCCTCGTCGCGAGTCAGCGGTTTTGGCAGAACCTCGGAACCTCCGAAGTAGAATATCTCGTCCGGAGCGGTTATCCCCAGTTTTGTCAGCAGGTTATGAAAAATATTTCGTATTGCGTCCATTATAGCAGACCTCCGTATGAATTTATCGTTGTAGGTGAGATAGCCACCCATTGGGATTCTCTGGTTTCGCCGTCCGCTGTGACGGAATCGGCTTTGAAACAAATCAACAGTCCGCGGTTTGTTCCGACGGCGCGGTACGGAATAAGTTTAACGGTCAGCGGAAGTTTCGACAGCTCGGTAAATTTGTCGGTTGCGGGTCGGGTTGAACCAAGTACGGCTTTGACCTCCGGAGTGAATAACTCCGCGACTTCACCGTAGTTCACCGTCGGAAGTATTGTTCCGTTAAGCGGGTCGCGGAGCGAATTACCCGTATCGCGCAGAACTTTGAACTTAGCGGTTTTACCGTTAAGCGAAACGCTTAAATCTACCGATAAGCCCGTGAACGGTTCACGCCTTGCGGCGGCGAATTTAAGCGCGGCGGTGAGCAACGCGTATGAACACGCCGCAATCAGCAATACTGATTTGAAACTGACAATCCCGACTATCATAGACGCGCCCGCGAAACAAGCCGCCATCGCGAAAAATACGATTATGTGTTTCCCGAATCTTTGCTCCGCGCCAAACGCGATAAGCGCGAGAACTACGCCCACCGCGATTCTGACCGGCAGTAGTGAGATTACCGCCGGAACTCCCGGAATTACCGTCAGCGCGGCGTATGCCGCTCCGAACGCCGCTCCGAGTAAGAACCTTAGCTTCCGGATTTTTAACGCGCATATTTTCGCTGTCGCCAGCATTAGCAAATAGTTGACCGCCAGATTCAATAAGAATAGGCTGTCTATGTAAACAACTCTCATAAATTACAGATAACAGGTAACAGGTAACAGGTAACAGTTTTAGCAAATTCGTTATATTGCCGATAGGTATGTACGCAAGTAATAATATGTAATACTGTTACCCATTCACTGTTACCTGTATTATACATCATTGCTTGTACAAAAAAAGGGGAAAAATGAAAATGAAAAAACCTTTTATTTCGCACGAAAAACTGACGGAAATTGCCGCGCGATTCGGAACTCCGTTTCACCTGTACGATGAACGCGGCATACGCGAGAACGCTCGAAATCTGTACAAAGCGTTCGCGTGGAATCCGGGTTATAAGGAATTTTTCGCGGTTAAGGCAAATCCAAACTCGACTATTTTGCGGATACTTAAAGAAGAAGGCTGCGGAACTGATTGCGCGTCGTACACGGAGCTTATGCTTTCCGAGCGCGGCGGATTCAACGGCTCGGATATTATGTTCAGTTCCAACGTCACTCCGGCGAAGGAATACCAATACGCCCGTCAGTTAAACGCGACGATTAATTTGGACGATATTACTCACATTGACTTTTTGAAGGATTGCGCGGGTATACCGGAAACAATCTGCTGCCGTTATAACCCCGGCGGCACAATGGAAGTTTCTAACGGAATAATGGACAACCCCGGCGACGCTAAATACGGATTTACTCGACCTCAGCTTACGGAAGGTTTTGAAAAATTGCTGAAACTCGGCGCGAAGCGGTTCGGACTGCACGCGTTTTTGGTCAGCAACGCTCTGACGGAGTTGTACTATCCTAAACTTGCGGCGATACTGTTCCGCGCCGCCGTTGAGCTAAAAAATGAAACGGGAGCGCATATTACGTTTATCAACCTCTCCGGAGGCGTCGGAATCCCGATGAAGCCGGAGCAAAATCCGGTGGACATCTTCGCAGTCGGCGACGGAGTCCGCAAAGCCTACGAGGAAATCCTAATCCCCGCCGGAATGGGCGACGTCGCGATATTCACGGAGCTTGGACGTTATATGCTGGGTCCGTATGGTTGTTTGGTTTCGACGGTTCTGCACCAGAAGCATACGCATAAAGAGTACATCGGACTTGATTCCTGCGCGGTTGATTTAATGCGACCCGCGATTTACGGAGCGTACCACCACATTACAGTATCCGGCAAGGATAACGCTCCCGCAGATTTCAAGTACGACGTTACAGGCTCGCTTTGCGAGAATAACGATAAGTTCGCAATCGACAGAATGTTACCTAAAACTGACGTCGGCGACCTTGTAGTGATTCACGATACGGGCGCGCACGGGTACTCGATGGGCTATAACTACAACGGCAAACTGAAAAGTAAGGAGCTTCTGCTGAAAGAGAACGGCGACGTAGTTATGATTCGCCGCGCTGAAACTCCGGAGGACTACTTCGCGACGCTGACGTTCTAAGCTCCGGCATATCGGTTGACGCGGTAACTATAAGTTCCTTCGTGTCTATTCGCGGTTAATTAGGAGTTGCGCCGACGCGGTCCGGAACCAAAAAAATCTTGACAATTGTTTGCGGTCGTGTTACAATGACGGAAAATATAATATTAGGGAGAAAGATACTTATGCAAAACTTCCAAGGCAAAACCGCGATTGTTACCGGCGGCGCAAGCGGAATCGGTAACGGAATCGCAAAAGCTCTGGGCAGAGCGGGTTGTAACGTAGTCATTATTGACGCAAGACAAGAGGCAATCGACCAGGCTTTACCGTTTTTCAGTCAAAAAGGTTATCCCGCGCTGGGACTAAAACTTGACGTAACCGACCGCGATGGTTGGGAAAAAGCCGCAGACCAAATCGCGGCGAAATTCGGCAAAATTCATATTTTGGTGAATAACGCCGGAGTAGCGGCAGGTAGCGGCAGACTTTGGGAAGGTTCCTACAAGGACTGGGATTTCATCAACGGAATCAACGTCAGCGGAGTTTTCAACGGAATTAAGACTATCGTTCCGCGTATTCTCGAACACGGCGAGGAAGGTCATATTGTGACTACGTCCTCAACGGGCGGAGCGTTCGCGGTATCCGGTTCAGCGTTCTACTGCGTAACCAAGTACGCGGCTTCCGGTCTGATGGAGTGCCTCGCGAGTGACCTTGTGGGTACGAACGTCAAAGCCAGCGCGTTCTATCCCGGCCCGGTTAACTCCAACCTCGGAATGTCGTCGTCCGCCGTTCGCCCCGACAAGTTCAAGGACGAAAACGCTGTCCCGCCCGCGCCCCCGAAAGATATTGACGTTTCCGCGATGATGAGTATGGACTTCACCAAAATCTTTATGACTCCGGAGGAAGTCGGCGAACGCGTAGTGCGCGGAATCCGCCGCGGCGACCTGTTTATCTGGACTCACCCGGAGTTCAAAGCGGGAATGGCAATCCGCAACCAGGCAATTTTAGACGCGTTCCCACTGGAACCGCAGAATCAAAACCGCGCCGAAAGTTTGAAGATGTTCGGTACTCTTACATACAACCCGGTTTACGAAACGCAAGTTCTGCTTGGCGCACCGGGACTTCCGGATTGGCCTGAAATCGAAACCGCGAAATAGGCTTTAGACGCGAGAAACAATAGAAGAAACCTCCCAAAGTCGTAATGACTTGGGAGGTTTTGCGCGGGAAATAACTATCGCCTTAGAGGATGCCGCTCCAGGCGTCCCGTCGTATTTATGAAAAACGCGCGTTGCGCGTCCGTGGTTAGCGTAAGAATTACGCGACAACCTCCGAGCGCTGAGTTTTACGCGTCAGGTAAATAATATTTCCCGCCGCGAACAGGAATGTCGCGATGGTGATAATATTCAGCGCGGGTAAAGTCGCCGTAAGGCAAGCCATCATCGGGTCGCTGTCCATACCAATCAGCGCGTTCGGCGCTAGGAACGCCAGTAACGCGCCTAACGCGATTCCGATTGTCAGACCTATGTGAGTGTCCGGATTGCTGAACAGTAAGTACGCGATACCAAGCAACGCAAGCACGATTCCTATGCCGATTTCCGCTTGAGCTGTATAATAGCAGGTGCTAAACCCTCCGGTATGGGCGTGGTGCGACTGGTCGCAGATTTTGAACAGCGATTGCGGTCCTGCCGCGACTAACGCTCCGGATACTACGCTTACAGCCGCGGCGGCAGCTCGATTTTTCAGATTAGCGGTTTTCATTAATATTACCCCCTTTAAGGTTAAAAACAGCCGCCTCCGAGCAACCCGGTCAGCGATAACATATATTATTGGTATGTGATATATAATAACACACATTTCAGCGTTTGTCAATAGGGTGAAAATAAAAAAAACAAGCTAATAGCGGGGAATTTTATGAACAATGTGTAAACATTGTACGGAGCGCAAAGCAAAACTCGCGGCTCAAACCGTATTAATATAGATATTTGACATTTTCGTCTGTCCGGTGTATAATAGGAAAATACAATAGACCTGCTTATCGGTGTTTGGAGGAAAACAAAATGGGCAAGAACGTAATTCTTATAAACGGAAGTCCGCGTAACGGCGGGAACTCCGACGCGGTTATAGACCTCGTGAAACGTCAGCTTGAGCAAAACGGCGCGAGTGTCGAGGTATACCGAGTTCGGGAGCATACCGTCGCGCCGTGCGTCGGTTGTGACAACTGTAAAAACGACGACGAGGTGTGCATACATAAAGACGGCGCGGCGGAACTGATTGAGCGGTTGTACAAAGCGGACTCGGTTCTGCTTATCGCTCCGCTGTACTACACGAGCGTTCCCGGTACTGTTAAAGTTCTGTTCGACCGCTTCTATGCGCGTTACAACTTCAAAAAGGGACTGAAAACGCCGTCGCCTATGCGAAAGGCGGGCGTAGTATTTTGCTACGGCGGTTCGCCGGCGGACGTGTTACATCGCGCGGCGGAGTATGTCGCGTACTGCTTCCGCGACCTCGGTTACGGCTCGTTCGACGCCGTTTTGTGTCCGATGTGTACGGATAAAACTACGTTTTCGCGGATTGACAAGTACCAAAGTAATGTCGCCGCGCTGACGGACTGGCTTATTTCCGGCAACACCGATAACATCTCCGGCGCGAGTTTCGGAATAGAGCGCGACCGTTTCGCCGAAGGCTCGGAACCTCCGGCAATTGCGGCGGCAAGGCAAAGTGAAAACTCGCAGCCGACATTGTAGTCAGGCGGGCAAACTTTGCGATTTGCCGTTGGTCACTCGACCGTAGCGTAGCTATAATTTTGATGATTGACGAAATTTTTGCTCCCGTACTAAAAAGGACTTGACAAACGCTTTAGAGTGTGGTAGAATAATTTTCGTTGTTATGCTGTAAATCATTTGCCGTCTTTATCCGCTCCGTGCATTAGCGATTTTGTGCGCTAAGCAGGCAGTCGGAATGTGAACTCATACAGGTATACGGGGGTGTAGCTCACATGGTAGTGCAACATATACAGTAAACCACCCCAAAAATTGCGGGCGAATGAATGGCATTGAAAATTGTAAAAAATTACGTTAATTTCCAAAATGTGGGGGTGTAGCTCACATGGTAGAGCAACATATACAGTAAACCACCCCAAAAATTACGGGCGAATGAATGGCATTGAAAATTGTAAAAAATTACGTTAATTTCAAAAAT
>JAISKY010000243.1 GCA_031260745.1 Oscillospiraceae bacterium | reverse complement strand
GAGGAAGAAAAGCGCTAAAATAGGGAATTGAAAATGCCCAATGGAAAAGCCTTGGTTGACCGACTGTTCCCCGTTGAGATTTTTTTGTTGACGTACCTGTTTTTTTGTGTTATAATAACTAAAATTGCGTTTTGCATCGGAGGATTTTAGTCAATGAGGTATTTACCTTATATATTGGCGGGTATCTCTGTCGGAGGTCAGTATGCGTTAATTGCTATCGGTTATACGATGGTTTACGGTATACTTAGGCTTATTAACTTCGCGCACGGAGATATTTTTATGGCGGCGGGACTGATAATGATTTATCTTTCTAACCCGCTGACGCTTTGGCTTTCGATTCCGCTTGTACTTATATTAACCGTACTTTTGGGCTTTATGGTTGAACGCGTCGCGTACAAGCCGCTTCGAGACGCTCCGAGAATGAGCGTTATGATTAGCGCAATCGGAGTTAGTTACCTTGTTCAAAACGTAGCGTTATACGCTACGGGAGGTCTTGCCAAAACTTATCCGTCCATCCCGTGGATTAGCGACCAAATCACTCTTTGGGGAGCAACGACAAAGCGAGTAACCGTAATTACCCCGATTCTCGCAATCGCGCTTATTATCGCTCTGATACTATTAATCAAAAAAACCAAAATCGGTATGGCAATGCGAGCCGTATCGCGTGACATTGACACCAGCCGCTTAATGGGAATAAAGATAAATACCGTTATAAGTATAACTTTCGTTATCGGCTCGTTTTTAGCCGCGGTAGGTTCAGTGCTTTACTTTGCAAACTATACAGCTATCGTGCCGACTTCCGGTTCTATGCCGGGATTGAAAGCGTTCGTCGCGGCGGTATTCGGCGGAATCGGGTCTATTCCCGGAGCCGTTATAGGCGCGTTCCTTATCGGTATCAGCGAGAATATTATAAAAAGCGGAGGTTCAAGCTGGACGACGTTCAGCGACGCGTTTACGTTTGTACTTCTTATTATTATTTTGGTTGCTAAACCTACGGGTCTGTTCGGCGAAAAGCAGATTGATAAGGTTTAAGGTGAGATTATGACGAAAAAACAAAAACTAATATCTATTGGTCTGCTGATACTTCTGTACGCGCTGATATTTGCTTTGGAGCAAATATTACCCGCAAAATCTATGTTGTTCACGGTTCTGAAAAAAGGCGCGATATACGCGCTTGTAGCCGTATCTATGAATCTGCTAAACGGTTTTACCGGATTGTTCTCGTTGGGACAGGCGGGGTTTATGCTAATTGGCGCGTACACTTACGCGATATTCACAGTGCCGCTTGCCGACCGTCTGAACGTATACCAGTATTTTGACGGCGGAGTTATTCAGTTTACCGTTCCGGTGGTAATCGCGCTGGTGATGGCGGGAATCGCCGCCGCGCTGTTCGCCGCGCTAATCGGACTGCCCGTGCTGCGGCTAAAAAGCGACTACCTTGCAATCGCTACGCTTGGCTTCGCGGAGATAATCCGGGCGATTTTCCAATGGGATAAACTTGGACCTGTGACTAACGGCTCTAATCTGCTCCGTAAATTCCCGACGTTCGACAGTTTCAACATTACGGACGCGAACGGTAACGTCGTGATATATCTATCGACGTTCGTTCCGTTCATAATCGTCGGAGCGTGTATATTCCTAATGATAATGCTGATTAACTCCAGTTACGGCAGAGCGTTCAGAGCAATCCGCGACGATGAACGCGCCGCAGAAGCGATGGGCATTAATCTTTTCGTGCATAAGGAGCTGTCTTTCGTAATCAGCTCGTTCTTCGCGGGAGTAGGCGGAGCTTTGCTTGCGATGTACCAAACCGCGGTACAGGCAAGCGCGTTCAAATCCGCGATGACCTATGAAATATTGCTTATTGTAGTTATCGGCGGACTGGGTTCCGTAACCGGAAGTTGTCTAGGCTCATTCCTGTTTATCGCGGCTTCGGAGTGGTGGCTGCGCGGACTTGACGGCGGAACATTCCTCGGCATTAACGCTCCGACAGTGTTTAGAGCGGGATTCCGTAAGGTCGTATTTGCCGTAATTATTATGGCTATCGTATTATTCTACCGCAAGGGACTTATGGGCGAAAATGAGTTCTCCATAAAAGGCATAACTGATTTCTTTAAGCGAATGTTCGGACGCAAAAAGAGGACTACGGAATGAACGTACTAAACATTAAAAACCTGACTATGCGCTTCGGCGGAGTAACCGCGCTTGACGACCTTTCACTGGAAGTTAACAGCGGTGAAATTGTCGCGCTTATCGGCCCTAACGGTGCCGGTAAAACTACCGCGTTCAACTGTATTACCGGGGTTTACGAGCCTACCTACGGTAAAATCACGTTCATGGACAAAGATATACTAAAAGGTACTACTCCGGACAAAATAACAAGACTTGGTATCGCGAGAACTTTCCAGAATATCCGCTTGTTTAAGTCAATGACGGTGTTGGAGAACGTCCTCGTTGCGAAGCACATGCGAACAAAGCACAACGTCCTGACCTCCGCGCTGAGGATTAGCCACAGAGAGGAAAAACGTATACGCGAGGAAGCCCTCGCGCTGCTTGAGGAACAAGGATTGCTTGCGCTTAAAGACGAAATATCCTCTAATCTACCTTATGGCTTACAGCGTCATCTGGAGATTGCCAGGGCGCTCGCGACTGACCCGCAATTGATTTTGCTTGACGAACCAGCGGCGGGTATGAACCCCCAGGAAACCATAGAACTGGCGGAGTTTATTCA
>JAISKY010000235.1 GCA_031260745.1 Oscillospiraceae bacterium | reverse complement strand
GAGTGCCGCCGCCTACGCCGGAACCTCCGACTCGCGTTACTCCGTTCGGGGAGATTCGGACGAACGCGGAACCGGTGCCGACGCTGACTGCGATTGCCTGTTTTAGTCCGGTAAGTATCAGCGCTCCGTGTCCTATGGAGATGAACTCGTCCACTTTACGGACGGGAATACCGTAAATCTCGGAGCCAAAGAAGCCCGAGCCTACGCCGGTAAGCGCAATCTCCGAAATTACATTCAGCGGAAGTCTGTGTTCCTGCAAGAACCTGCCTACCGCGCCGTATAACGACGTAAGCTGGTCGGCGGCTCTGACCTGTAGTGTTCCGACCGGAGTTCCAAGCTCGTCAACCGCCGCGACTTTAGTCGTCGAGCCTCCTACGTCAATACCTAGTCTAATCATTCGTTATCCTCACTTTCTTGTACGCGCTTCTGCCACGCGGAGTATATAAGCTCCACAAATACCCGGTTTGCCGCGAGCATATAATAAACGGGAATCGTCAAAAACAGTAGCCACAGCGGATGCCACAAGCGCAGTAAAAACCCCAAACACAGATATATGATTAATATGATTATCGGGTACGGAATCCCCAACAGCAAACTACGAAGCTTATCCGGAGTAAGCTCCACGCGTTCCTCCTGCGGACGGTATTTCTTCGGTTTCATAGCGTGTGTTCCTTTCCAATAGAGTGATTAATCAGCAACAGTTAATTTTTGTTAGGCGTATTTTGTTTCATTTGCCGGAGATTGACAATCAGCAACAGACCCAACACTACCGCGAACAGCAAAGTGCTTAACGCGTTTATCTCCGGGCTTATGCGGCGGCGGGTCATTGAGTATATCGTCATTGACAGCGTTTGCAAGTGCGAACCCGCCGTAAAGTAGCTGATTACAAAGTCGTCTATCGACATCGTAAACGCAATCAGTAGTCCGTTGACGATTCCCGGTCGAATCTCCGGCAGTATCACCTTAAAGAACGCTTTCATCCACGTCGCGCCTAAGTCCTGAGCCGCCTCGAACAGGTTATTGTCAAGCTGATACAACTTAGGCATTACGGACAAAATCACATACGGAATATTGAACGTAATATGCGCGATTAGCAGCGTTCCGAACCCAAATTCAAATCCCATCAGAGCTTTAGCGGACACGAACAGCAGCATCATCGAAACTCCCGTGATTATATCCGCGTTAATCACCGGAAGTTGGTTTATCGCGAGCAAAACTCCGCGCGGCTGCTTTTTCATATTGAAGAAGCCTACCGCCGCGAACGTGCCTACGATTGTCGCGACCACCGCCGCGATTATTGACACCGTAAGCGTCACGTAAAACGAGTTCATTATCATCTGGTTGTGGAATAGTTGTCTGTACCAGTCAAGCGTGAAGCCGCTCCAGATTTTACGGCTTTTGCTCGCGTTGAAAGAGAACACGACCAACACCGCAATCGGAACGTACAAAAAGACGAACACAATCACCGTCAGTATTCTGCCAAGTAATAGCGATTTTTTCATTTTTAATCCTATCTCCACTGTAACCGGAGCTTATTTCGCCCGGTTCAGGAATTGTACGAAACGTAGCGCTTGCCCGCTATTGATATTTCAAAGTCGTTGAAACTTGGGTCGTACAAAACGATACTGCCAATATCCGACCGCGGATAGCTCATTCTACTGATTGTGAATCTCTTATTACTGCGGTCGAAGTTGTTATACTCAAATTCTATCTCGGCGAACGAATACGGGTTAACCGGTTCGCCCTCCGGGATAATCGTACCACGGAAATCAATCGTGTCGCCGTTGAATATTATAACCGTGCGTGTTATCGTGCCTTCGATACGAATACCTCCGGCTACGACGCCCTGATTGGTGTAGGTCGCTATGGGAATGGTCTTATCAACCTTGACATTAAGCCTAAGGTCCATACTCAGGAATATCGCGATTACCACCGCGTAAAAAATCACGAGCCTAATCGCTATTTGCTTCCGTTCCTGAAGATACCCGCCCTGAAACGTACGTGGTCTGAACATTGTGCAAAATCCTCCCGTATCGTAATACTGTAGGCGCAACCGCGTCCTCCCTTAACTTCTTAGCTTCTCCCATATTTCAACCGCTTCGTCAATAGTTTCAGCCGGAGCGGCTATATACTTTACGCCGTCCGAATCGGCGGATTCATAGTCAACCGCAACCTCGGTGAATTTCAAGTCTGAAATATACATAGTACATACCACTATTCCGTCCGTATTTGAACTGATTGCTTCACCGGATTCAAGCGCGCCCATATTAGTCAATCGCAAATAATAACCGCCGCCCGCGGGGTCGTCGAATATGTAATAACCCATATTGCGCTCGTTGAAGATAATCTCGCTTTTTACGGTGGGTACGCCCTCAATATAGACGTCGCCGTCTAAATAGCAATACTCCGTAGCCGCGGTTTGCCCTCTGTATTTATCGCGTCCAAGTTTTCTGAGCCTGACAGTTCCGCTGACGCTGTTTTCAACGCGCTCTGCGACCGACGCTCCGTTGTCAGTCCAGCGTATTCCGTAGAGAGTCTGCTCAACTCTGATGTTATTTTTGACGTACGAAATGCCGACGAAAATTAGAAAGAGGATTACGACTAATATTAACAGCGGGTATAGTCGTTTAATATTCACAGCAGTACCGCTTCTTCGTCGCCGCCGCCGAATTTGTTCATCAGCGACATCAGTACGAGTATCAGCACCATCATTATCAGGCTAATCGCGCTTCCGAGCTGAGGGTTATACGCGCTTCCGAGGAACTGCATCTCAATCAGGTCGCCCAACAGCATACTCTTGCCGCCGCCGAGCAGCTTCGAGATTACGAACGTGCTTACGGACGGTACGAACGTCATAGTTACGCCGGATAGCACTCCGGGTAAACTAAGCGGGAAAATTACGCGGGTAAACACGTGCATACTGCCCGCGCCTAAGTCCTGAGCGGCTTCTATTACTGACGGCTCGATTTTGATTATCACGGAGTAAATCGGCAAAACCATAAACGGCAGATAGTTGTAGACCATTCCAAGTACTACCGCGCCCTGCGTATTTATCATTCTAAGCGGCGGCAATCCCAGCGAGGTTATAATTCCGTTAATCAGTCCGGTATTTTCAAGCAAACTCATCCACGCGTAGGTGCGGAGCAGAAAATTCATCCACATCGGAAGC
>JAISKY010000177.1 GCA_031260745.1 Oscillospiraceae bacterium | reverse complement strand
AGCTTTTACCCGGTGAGGACGGCATATTTGAAACCGCGATTTACTCCGCGAATCCCGATGAATGGGGATATATTGATTATACTCCGCTAGAGGACGCTTCGGCGTTGATTTCGGAGGATTTCGCCGAGTTTACCGCGTTGTGCAAAACTCCGGCGAGCGAATTCAAACCCCTTATTGACAATTGCGCGTACTCCCTGTGGCTGAATTTACAGGAAACGGGCGGCGGCGGAATGTTTATGAGCGGCTCCGAGAAAATCCTGCCGATGGTTTATGATAATCGAGTTCGTAATGGTTCGGCGTTGGCGTATGAACAGCCGCTGTACGCTCTTGCGCTTAGTGACGCTAAAGCGGCGATGGATTTGGCGTTCAACGACTTTCCGCAGATGGAAAAAGGTATGCTGCCCGCAAATGTCGGCACAGGTACGCCGTGCTATCGCGCGTTCCCGCCAACTCACGGACTTGCGGTACTTCAAACGAACCTTTCCGGGTTTGAACGCGAGGCGCTACAATCACTTTACGAGCTAATGGCGACTCACTTTGAGTGGTGGCGCAACAGCCATAGCTTGCATAATAACGAATTTTCTTACAATATGCGCGAGGAATACGGATTTCCGAACTCAAGTTTCGGCGCGTTGACGTTTCCGCTTGAGGCTCCGGATTTGTACACGTTTATGATATTGTACTCCGACGCGCTTACGAAACTCGCCGATGCCGCCGGAAACGGTAAGTCCGGCGAATGGTCGGATATTTCCGGCAGACTTTTGAAATCGCTCCTGAAACTATGGGACGGAACCTCGTTTACCTGCAAAAACGCGTTAAGCGGTGAAATATTCAAATCTCAGAGTTTGCTCGCGTATCTCCCGATAGCGCTTGGTAAGCGTCTGCCGTCTGAAATTATCGACGCTTTATCGCTCGACTTAGCCGACTCTGACAAATTCCTGTCAAACTACGGATTCCGTTCCGAAAGCAAATCAAGCGTATATTACGACGGCGCGGTAAGCGGACGCGGAGCGGTCGATATGTCACTGCAAATGCTGATTATCGGAGGTTTGTTTGAATCGGGTAAAACCGAGCTTGCGGAATCAGCCGCGAAAAAGCTGTTAACAAACGGCATAGTTCGCGATGTTCTGATTGCCGACGGCGCTCAACCCCCGCGCCGTCCCGGCGATGAATATAACCCAATCGCGGCGGCGGCTATGATTTACATTGCGGGTATACTCGGAAAGGAGGAGCGATAGTGTTTGGAACTTACGAAAAACATAATCTCCGCAGAGCGGCGTTTGGACGCGAACACTCTTTCTGGGCGTTGTACGAGGACTTTCGCGAACCTATTCTCGGCGTTACCGTAAATAAAGACGCGGCGTTTATTGAACATCGCTCGAATGTGTTTTTACTTTACACCACATACAATGGCAAGGTTATTCCCTATACATACTACGCCGACATATCATTTCTGCGGATTCAGACTGAAAAGGGAACCGTTGAGTTTTGTATGAACGACTTAGACCAGCTTCGTATTCGCGGCAATGGTATCGGACTGCGAATGGTACTTCACGCGGAGGAACCTTACGGTAGCTGCGTCGGTTGCCGAGGTATCTATCCGACTCCCGACAACGTATGGGAGGCAGATTTCGGCACTGCGGGTAAAATGCTGTTCGTACCGTTGTCCGGCGGATTCAACGTAATCAATCCGTGGAACGTCGAAAAAAGCGAGTACGACCGCGTATGGATTGACTTTGTTCCGTCAGCGCAAACCGGAACATTCGACGCGGCGATTCACGAGTATATGGACTTCCGCGCCAAAGACGCGTCGTATCCGACGTTTGACTCGGTTCGCGGCGAAAGTCAGGCGGCGTACGATAATTATGTGAAAAAGAATATTCGCCCGCCCGCTAAAGGCTGGGAGGATTTGTACAAATATGCGACCTATACTACGTGGTCGCACCGAACCGGCGTAGGCGGTAAACTCGTTGAGCCTTACGTCAGAATGCACCTGATTTGGGCGTGTTATTGTATGAGCTGGCAGCAAAGTTACAACTCGCTCCCGATGCTCGGCGACCCGAACGAAGCGTGGCGGCTACAAAAGCTGATGTTCCGCTATCAGCAGGAAAACGGGCAACTTCCGTCAAGCGTCAGTTATTACAGCGTCGGAGTCGGAGGAATGCAGCCCGCGTTTCAGGCACTCGCGTTTGACTGGATTTGCAGTCAGTGTGGAACCGACTGGCTAAGCCGCGAAGAAGCCGTCTTAATGTACCCTAAGTTTGTGGATTGGCTTAACTTCTGGCTTGTAAAGCGAAATGCCGGTCACGGCGACGACCGCGTTTTCATTTACGGACCTCACGAGTCCGGTTGGGACGATTTATCGCTGTATAACAAAGGGTTCCCGCTTGAAACTCCGGATTTGTTCGCGTATATGATAATGCTGATGGACGCGTGCGCGACTTTGGCGGACAAAATCGGAAAAGCTGACGAAGCCGCAGATTGGCGCAGACGTTCAAAACGCTTGCTTGACACTTTACTGACGGAGCTTTATGACGGCGAGCAATTTGTCGGACACTTAACAGCTACCGGTGAAAAGGTTAGTTGCCTTAGCCTAGCGATGTACCAGGCGTTAACGCTTGGTAAGGAACGGTTGCCGCGGGATTTGATTGATAAGCTCACGGAACGCGTGATGAAGCCGGATTTCCTTACGCGTATCGGACTTGTCACCGAAAGCACCGATAGTCCGCTTTGTCATTTCGGTTACAACTTTGTACTTGGCAGAGTAATAACGCCTTGCAATATGCTGACTGCGATGGGACTTTACAGGTGCGGAAAGGTTGATGAACCCCGCGAGATTTGCCGCCGCGTATGCAACAACGTCTACGACACCGGACTGATTCTCGGTTTCGCTCCGTATGACATTGAACCCGCGACCGGTGAGGAGGTCGTTACGTGGCCTAATCCGACAGGCTCGGACGGTTGGGCGTGGACTACGTGGGCCGCGTCAAGCGTTCTTGTAATGCTAACGGCTATTATGCCCGAATAGCCACTCACGGCGGCTTCTCCCGCAATAGTAAGCAGTGAAAAATAAAAAACGATACCGATAGCGGTTCGTAAATAGCCTATGCCACTTCGCGGTTAGTTCCGCGTTTGGCGCCGACCATTTATTAATACTATTA
>JAISKY010000138.1 GCA_031260745.1 Oscillospiraceae bacterium | reverse complement strand
TATATTGGCGAAGCAAGGATAATGTTATCTGCTTCATCAATCATTTTGAAAATGTTTTGCATTTCATCTTGCAAAGCGCAAGCCGCATTTGTCCAGCAATATCGGCAATCAGTACAAGGCTGAACCGCAACATTATATGTCTGAATAACAATTATTTCATCTTTAAGGTGCTTTTGCAGTTCACCAATTAGAGCGGCAGTATCGCCGTTTGCTCTTGGCGAGCCGTTTATGATAAGTGTTTTCACGCTCTATACCTCCGCGTCAAAATCTTCAATCAGCAAACCCATACAACGTCCTGTTGTAATATCGTCTAAACCGTTTGACGCATTCGCGCAATTCGGTTAGCTGTTTCGCGTCGGCGTGAACTTCACCGCGCAGATAACGCTGTATATAGGTAAATATACTATCGTCTGTCAACGGCGGTTGATTATTCAAGTAGGCTTCAACTACAAGAAACTTGTTAAACTCGAACACGCCTTTTTCAATCGTCAGCCAGCGCCGTAGGTACATCAAAACGCTGTTGACGAAAGCAGCTTCGCTTAGATTATCTTCGTCCGGAACGTCAGTCGTTCCGGCAATCCACCGCTCGAATATCTGACCGTCTTTTATCAAGTGTTCGCGCGTAGGCATCGGAACGCTGTCAAGATAGCCTATTTCCCCGTAAATAGCCTTACCCTGTATTTTCAAACGCGCAATCTCAACGGAAAACTCGAACTCGTCCGTTTCGCTTTTAGTGTACGGAGGGTACAACTCACTTTCGTGAATAACAATCGAGCCGAAGCCTTTCGGTATCGCATAATTTTAACAATATTTGTCGGCGATTTCGTCACATTGCTGTTCGGTAATATGCGCATCGTCGCGCACGATTATTACCGTGTCAATGTCGCTCTGCCCGGGACGGTAATAACCGCCGCCGAGCGAACCTATAACGTATAGCGCAATAATGCCGTCGTTGTCGATAGCGCGAATTTCCGCAAGAAATTCATTAACGATTTCTAACGCTCTCTCTTCTGAGATTATGGGTTGATTTTTCACAATAATTCCTTCCTCATCTGTTCGACAAACCACAGATATTAGTTGTATCTCCATAAAAATCAAGTCGAGTTCAAAACGGGTAGTGCCGCAGTAGTTTCTCTCCGTTGTCATAGGACGGAATTTGTACGTTCCGTCCCGTTTCATCTCTGTATCTCCAAACAAAATCTGACAGGATTACTCAAGAGGCATTTCGCCGCGCATAGTTTGGTCGCGGAGGGTTACGGGCTTGCGAGTGTCTGTGTTGCCTGTAAAGGGTATAAACAACCTCGCTTCTGTCCGAAGTTTTTCAGAACTCAGACCGTTGGACGTCAATATAACTACTTTTATCGCCTATCCTCTGTTTGCGTCTTATTTTGAAACATTATAGCACAACCGGACGAATAATACAAGCGGAAACAGTGAATTAGAAAAACACAGCAAACGCGGCTCTCGGAGCAAATCGCTCCGGGAGCCGCGTTCTACGTCGGAAATTAGAAAAAAATGCTTGCCATATTGCCAATTCTGTGATAAAATACACATACAAATTATAACGATTTATCTGTTTTTGGAAATATCGGTCGCCAATAGCTGTATTTGTTATAACTGTAATATTATAAAAGAACATACGGGAGATAAAAAAATGGGAAGAAAAACTTCAATTCGTAAAAAAGTACTTACATTCAGTTTGGTGTTCTTCATAGTATTCCTAATCGGAGGCGGAGCGGCGTTTTTCACGGTAATCAGCAATATCGTCCGCAGTGACGCGGAGAGCGAACTCGCGGCTCTTGTTGAGCTTGAGCGCACAGCCATTACCGGCGAGGTTGACAAACAACTTGCGCTTGCCTCGCAAATGTCAAACTCCGCGGTTATTCAGGATTATTTACGAAATCCGAACGACGAGGAAAAACTCGCCCGCGCGTTTGCCGAATTTGAAACGTATTCAAAGACGTTCAACAGTCCGAACCTGTTTTGGGCAAGCGACGTCAGAAACGACGACAACGAAATTACTTACTATTTCGCTATGGAGCTTGCTTACAGCTTTTCGGAGGACGCTCCCGACGACCAGTGGTACGTAACTACCAGAAATTCCTCCGCGCCGTATATGTTCAATATCGACAGCAACCCTAAAAGCGGAACCAGACTGTGGATTAACGCCAAAGCAATGGACGGCAGTGAATTTCTCGGCATTGTCGGCATAGGCGCGGAACTAACGGCATTTTTCGATACGATTTATGAAAATGTTGACCCGAATCTTTACGACCTGTATTTCTTTGACGCTCAGGGCGCGATAACGGGCGCGGAGGATACTCAACTCGCCGAAGATAAAGCGCCTATAGTTGACCAACTTAGCTATGGTCAGCGATTGCTGGACGCGTCTAAAAACCTCGCGGCGGGCAAATCAACCGTTATCCGCGATGGCAGCCGCGAAATCGGTCTGATAAACATTGAAAGCATCGGCTGGACAATGGCGGTAGTCACCGAAATTACCGCGTTGGCGTATTTAACAAATATTATTACGGTTTTATTTGCCGTTATTATTCTCGTGGTGCTTTTGGTAATATGTATATTCTACATATTTATATCGCGCGGAATTATATCGCCGCTTTTACCTATTGCCGCGGCGGCAGACCGTATCGCGACCGGCGACGTTAATGTTAATATAAGCCAAAGCTCGTCCGATGATGAAATAGGTACGTTACAGAAAAGTATGATACATTTGCTCGCGACAATGCGAGCGGAGTCGGAGGCGCTGGAAAATATCGCTTCGGGCGACTTGACGATTAAGTATGTTCCGCTGTCGGAGCAAGACGCTGTGGGTAACAGCTTAGTTAAGCTGTTGGAGCGTAATAGTGAAACCTTCACTGAAATACGCTTGGCCTCCGACCAAGTTTCCGGTGGAGCGCAGCATATCGCCGACGGCGCTCAGGCTCTCGCTCAAGGTACTGCGGCGCAAGCCGCCGCTATCAGACAGCTTTCCGTAACTATTAACGAGATTGCAAGCGAAACTAAGGAAAGCTCTGAAATGGCGACTAACGCGGAAACCCTCTCCGTAACCATTAAAGGTAACGCCGAGCGCGGTTCCGCGCAGATGAACGCAATGATTGACGCCGTGCGCGAAATTAACGAAGCAAGCCAAAGCATACAAAATGTTATCAAGGTCATTGACGATATTGCGTTCCAAACGAATATCCTCGCGCTGAACGCGGCTGTCGAAGCCGCTCGAGCCGGACAACAGGGCAAAGGCTTCGCCGTCGTTGCCGAGGAAGTTCGGAGCCTTGCCGCTAAATCCGCCGCCGCAGCGTCCGATACGGGAGCGCTTATCGAAAACAGTATGGAAAAAGCGTTGCTGGGTTCGAGGATTGCTAAAGAAACCGCCGCCAGTCTTACTGAAATCGTTTCGGGCATCAACGAGAGCACCAAGATTATTAGCGATATCGCAAAACTAAGCGAGGAGCAGTCGTTGGCTATCGGTCAGATTACCTCGGGGATTGACCAGGTAGCTCGAGTTGTACAGGAGAACGCGGCGGTTTCACAGGAGTCTGCGGCTTCAAGCGAAGAAATGGCAAGCCAGTCGGCTATCCTCTTACAGAATGTAGCTAAATTCAAACTTAACGACGAAAGACGAAGAATTACCGACGGCAATAATTAACATATATCCGCAATAAACAGGGAGGGTATTAGTACCTATAAATGATTTCCGGCTTGCAATCTTCTTATGCTTGTGGTAGAATACAGTTATGAAGATATTAAATCTTGGGTTTCTCGCTCACGCTGACGCCGGTAAAACCACTACTGTGGAGCGTCTGCTGTATTTGGCGGGCGAAACCCGAAGTTTGGGTTCGGTAGACGCGGGCAGCGCTAAGACCGATTGGCTGTCGGTGGAGCGTGAGCGCGGCATATCGGTCAAAAGCGCTAGCGCGCGTTTAAGCGTTGGCGAAGTGACTATAAACATCGTAGACACTCCGGGTCACGCCGAGTTCGTAGGCGAGGTCGAGCGCGCCTTGTCGGTACTCGACGCGGCGGTCAATAGTCGTGTCGGCGGCGGAGGGCGTACAGGCTCAGACGGAGCAATACTGGTCGGCGGCAAGGTCGCTTAATTTGCCGTGCGTGTTTTTTATCAACAAAATTGACCGCGCGGGCTGTGAGCCGGAAACCGTTTTGGACGAGTTGCGGCGGCTATGCTCGCCGTTTATCGTACCTGTCGGAAGTTTCGGGGAGGACGAGCGCGAGTGTCTGTGCGACGCCGACGACGCTTTGGCGGAGCGCTATTTGTCGGGCGAAGCTATATCGGAATCGCTGTTTGCGGACACGTTGAAACGGCTTAGCCGCGAAGCTAAGGCGTTTCCGTGCGTATTTGGCTCGGCGATTAACGGTTTGGGCGTGGACGCGTTGCTTGACGCGATTCAGACATACATACCCGCGTTGGAATCGGAGCCGGAGGGTGAACCCTCCGGCGTAATATACAAAGTCGAACACGACCCGCGTATGGGCAAATTGGCTCACGTCCGGATGTTCGGCGGAACTCTTCGCAACCGGGACTCGGTGAAGATTAACGGCGAGGTCAGCGAAAGCAAAATCATACAAATCCGGCGAGTAAACGGAGCGCTATACTAGGACGTCGGCGAGGTCAGCGGCGGCGACATAGCCGCGCTCTGCGGACTGAAAAACGCGAAAATCGGCGACATAGTGGGCGAACTTTCCTCCAGAGCGCGTCCGCGATTAGCGGCGGCTGTGTTCTCTGTCCGAGTAATGACGGAGGACGCGAAACTGCCGGAGCTTCTGAAAGCCGTATCGGAATTGTCCGACGAGGACCCGTTGATGGCTCGCGAGTGGAACTCCGAGGAACGCGAACTCACCGTAAACGTGACGGGTAAAATTCAAATAGAGATTTTGGATTATTTACTAAGGGAACGCTATAATCTTCACGCGGAGTTTTCAGACCCTACCGTAATATATAAAGAAACTCCGGCTAAAATCGGCTATGGATTTGAGGCGTACACTATGCCGAAGCCGTGTTGGGCTGTTGTGGAGTTGAAAGTCGAACCTTTACCGCGCGGAGCGGGCTATCAATTCGAGTCAATCGCCGCGGCTCGCGATATTGCTTACCGTTATCAGACTCACGTCGAAACCGCAGTACCCGAAACGCTAAAACAGGGGATTTACGGGTGGGCGGTTGACGACCTGAAAGTAACGCTTGTCAACGGGCAGCACCATCATATTCACACTCACCCTTTGGACTTTTTCCTCGCGGCGCCTATTGCCGTAATGAAGGCTCTGACCGACGCGGGTACAACTTTGCTGGAGCCGTTGCTTAGACTGAAGCTGTCTGCCGACGAAAGCCTGTCGGGTAAGCTAATCGGAGATATTATCGCAATGCGCGGAAGCTTTGACAGTCCCGTAATGTCAAACGGGCAGGTTCACGTAGAGGCTACTGTGCCTGTGGCTACATCGATGGATTATCACGCTAGGTTTATGTCGCTGACCTCCGGACGCGGCAAATACAGCGCGTTGTTCTGCGGATACGCGGAGTGTCCGCTTGAGCTTGGCGCGACCGCTAAACGCCGCGGCATAAACCCTCTGGACAGAGCAAAATGGATTTTAGCCAAGCGCGGAGCGTTACACAACTAAAACAACTATTGTCAGTTTGCGCTAATACCTCATCAGAGGTAGCCAACAAGGTATTATTTTGAGCTTAGCGCGATAATTTTGCTCGTGGCAATGCGCGCGTAATAGGAGTCGCTTTTGCTATCAAAAAATCAAAAAAATGTGCTTGACAAGTTGTAACTGGTAAAATAGAATGAGCCAGAAATGGCAAAGAAAAATGTACCACAAGAGGGGCCGAATGTGTTAAAGTATGGGAAAGAAGGACACAGGAGGCAGAAAGGTTGGTACATATGAACGTATACGAGCGCGTACAGGACTTGCGGA
>JAISKY010000077.1 GCA_031260745.1 Oscillospiraceae bacterium | reverse complement strand
CCGAGATACTTGAAAACCGCGGAGAGGTAATCTGCCACGGAGTTTTAGCCGCTCCCGGACGTCCCGTGTGTGTGACCGTCATTAACGGTAAGGCTGTAATAAACACGTCCGGACCGATGATAGCCGCGTACTACGCCATTAATTGGTGTCTGCGTCCGGTTATCGCGCGTTGGTTCGGAGTTCCGGAGGTCAAGCCGCAAACCGTAACCGCGACGTTGACTACTGCTATTGGTACGCCCAATGTTTCCGACGGAGCGGAGCTTGAACTGTTGTACAGGCTTTACGTTTCCAAGACCGCTGACGGCTACGAAGCGGAACCGATAACTTTCCCGCCTAAGACCGCGCCGAGGTCGAAAGGATTCCCGAACGGTCAGTTTATTAGCGTTGCCGGAAAGGGTAACTACCCGAAAGGCTCCGAAATTGAGGTACAACTGCTGTACCCGATAGAGTTCATATACTAGACTATCAGGACGTGTTGACAGGGGAACTACGGTTCCCTTGTTATTATTTGTCGTTAATTTTGATTGCGATTCGCCGGAGAGTATGTTATAATCAGGATAAATACTGCAAACGGAGGATACTAATATGGCAAAGCTATTCTATCAGGGACACGGGAGTTACCGAATCACCGCGGCGGACGGCAGAGTGATTTACATCGACCCTTACATTGGCGAGGGCTACGATTTGCCCGCCGACATTGTGCTTGTGACTCACCAGCACAGCGACCATAATCGTGTTCAGCTAATCACGCAAAAGCCGGATTGCCGCGTCATCACGAACGCCGAAGCCTTGGAGGGCGGTTCGCGCCGGACGTTTTCGCTTGACGGTATTACTGTCGAAGCGGTAGAAGCAAAGAATATGATGCACAATCCAAAGCAATGCGTCGGTTACATCATAACGGTGGACGGCATTCAGGTTTACGCCTCCGGCGATACGTCGAAAACGGAACAAATGGCGACGTTCGCGGACAGAGCGCTTGACTACGCGCTGTTTCCGTGCGACGGAAAGTTCAATATGAACCTGAAAGAAGCGGCGAAGTGCGCGGAACTTATCGGAGCGAAGCGCAACATTCCGATTCATCTGAAGCCCGGCGCGTTATTCGACCGCACTATGGCGGAAAAATGGACTGCTCCGAATAAACTGATTATCGAACCCGGCGAGGAAATTGAACTGTGAAAGTTACGATGTACCAAACCGACGATAAGCCCTTAGCCTTCGTCGTAGTTATGGCGCGGTCAGATGACAAGTGGCTGTTCGTAAGACATCGCGAACGCGATACGTGGGAATTTCCCGGAGGGCATATCGAATCAGGCGAGGACGCTCTGACGGCGGCGAAGCGTGAGTTTTACGAGGAAACCGGCGCGACCGAGTTCTCGCTTGATTTCATTAGCTATTACGGAGTTGAATGCGAGGACGGCGCGTTATACGGCGCGCTGTACTTCGCGGACGTGACCGCGCTCGGTGATATGCCGGAGTTTGAAATCGCGGAACGGCGGTTATTTGAGAAACTGCCGGAGAATCTGACGTACGCGGAGATTTACCCGCGTTTGTACGAACGGGCGCAGCAGTGGTTGAATCTGCAAAGCGGTAAAGACGAGCTATGGGACGTACTTGACGAAAACAGGGAACCTACAGGACGCGTTCACCGCCGCGGCGACCCTTTACCGGACGGCGACTTTCACGTTGTGGTACACGTCTGGACGCGAAACAGCAACGGAGAGTTTCTAATAACTAAACGCTCGGCGAACAAAGGCTTCCCGCTTATGTGGGAGTGTACGGGCGGTTCGGCAATCGCGGGCGACACGAGTTTGGCGGCGGCAATCCGCGAGGTAAAAGAGGAAACCGGGCTTGACGTGCCGCCTGACAGCGGCGAACTATTCCGCACATACTTTCGTCAGGAACCCGGATTCGGCGGCGGAAGCGGCGATTTTTGCGACGTTTGGGTTTTCCGTTGCGACAGCCCGATTGAAGCGGTCGTGCTGCAAGAGGGCGAAACCTGCGACGCGAAATGGGCTTCGCCGGAGGAAATCACTCAAATGGTCGAAAGCGGCGAGTTTATCCCGTTCCACTATTTGGACGAGTTGTTCCGCCGCTTAGAAACGTGACACGCTTCGTTTTTCAATACGGACAAAAATCCAAGAGCAAGCCGGATAACGGCTTGCCCTCAATTTTACAACTGATAAAAAAATTTCAAAAACATTGTAACGAAACGCTCCTAATTCGGATATATACAACGAGGAGGTGAAGCGGTGAACGGCGACATTGAAAACGTATACGCGGAATACGCCGACAACGTGTACAGGTATTTACTAAGCCTTACGCGGAGCGCGGAGCTTGCGGAAGATTTGACTCAGGAAACTTTCTACCGCGCTATGAAGTCAATGAGCCGCTACGACGGCTCGTGCAAAATGTCTGTCTGGCTGTGCCAAATCGCGAAACATATTTGGTATCAGGAGCTTGAGAAGCGCAATAAACATAAAACCTCGGAGCTTACTGACGACATCGCGGCAGACGGCACTCCGGAGGACGCGGCGGCGCTTGGCGGCGACAAAGCCGCGTTGTACAAGGCGATTCACTCGCTTGGCGAACCGATGCGGGAGGTCGTATATATGCGGCTGACGGGCGAATTTTCATTCGCCGAAATCGGGGAGATACTCGACAAAACCGAAAATTGGGCGCGGACTACGTTTTACCGCGCGAAGCAAAAAATTATGGAGGTAATGTAATGTTAAGCTGCAATGTTGTAAAAGATTTGCTGCCGGGCTATACGGACGGTCTGACCAGCGAGGAAACGAACGCGGAAATTGACGCTCACCTCGAAACGTGCGAGGATTGCCGGGCGGCTAACGAGAATATGCAAGCTCCGATTAAAGTCGCGCCGGAGTTTGCAAAAAAGAAAAACCCCGACGGCTTTTTTGACTACCTCAAAAAGGTTAAGCGTAAGACGTGGATAATTTCCGGCTCCATATTCGGCGTGATTGTACTTGCGTTAGCCGCGTTCATTTTCGCGTTCGCTATCGGAGTACCGTTAAGCAGTTCCGAAGTCGATTACGAGGCGTATATATCTTCGGAAGTTCGGAGCGGCGATTTTTGGAGCGACGACTACGCTATGTGGCAGCTCGATTACGGACTGAAGGCGGACGTAGACGCGAATATGGCTGTGTTTACCTCTCACAAGTTCAGCAAAATAATGATAACCATAAACTCCGACGGCGTAAGCCGAAAGGAAGATTTGACGACTATTACAATTAGTCCGCGTAAAACTCTAAGCCTGTTCGGTTCAAGTACGCGTAAAAGCGGTATGGGCGTGCTGTTGACCGATATCAGGGGCAATATGGAGGTAATATTGCGCCTCGCCGACAAAGATGTCGTATTCACTACAGACGATATGCGCGCGTTAATGAATGAATAAACAAATTAAGGCAGTCAATCCGAAAACCGGTTGACTGTCTTAGTTGTTATCTCCACTCTCTAATTTTTGCTCTCCGCGCTAAATACGAATAGCCTGTAGCCGATGAAGTTAATTACCGTCGTGACAGCAATCGTTATGGCTTTCGCGAGCCAATACTCCAGCCCTACCGAACTCCATAACTGAGCCAGCAGTATACTTGCGCTTAGGCTTACCGCGTTGACTACGATAAACCGCAAAATATTGCCTTTGGATTTGAACGTAAATCTGCCGTTAAGGATATAACTGCACACAACCCCGCAGCAGTAGCCGAGCGCGGTCGAAAGCCACTCGGTTACTCCGAACAGGTATACCAACGCGTTGCTTATGCCGTAGTCGAGCGCGGAGTTTACAGCTCCCACAAGGCAGAATTTAATTATAGTAATAATATGCGCTTTCAAAAATAGGCTGTCCTTTATTGCCGGGAATATTCTTAGCAACGAAACGTCCGGCGCGTTCCGTGTGAGCCATTTTTCCGAATACTCTGCCGTCCGGGCTGATTATGCCCTCGACGTCGTTCTCGGAACCGTTAGGGTTGTCAACGTACCGCGTTACAATTTGACCGGGCGGCACCGACCCGATAAAGCGGCCCTCTCCGTGCGAAACGGGCAGAACGTACTCGCCGCCAAGCTCGCACTTCAACAACCACGGAGAGTTCGCGTTGCAAACTGTAGTGGTGACGTATTTCGCGATATGCCGTCCGACATTGTTGAACGTCAGCGTCGGGCAATCTTCGCCGATGTCGCGTATTTCGCCAAACGGAACCAGTCCGAGCTTAACCAGCGCCTGAAACCCGTTGCAAATTCCCAGCATAAGCCCGTCGTTAGCATAGAGAAGTTCGTTAACCGCGTCGGTTACCGCGGGATTGCGGAACACCGCGGAAATGAACTTCGCGGAACCTTCCGGCTCGTCGCCGCCGCTGACTCCGCCGGGAATAAAGACGACTTTGGACTCGCGGATTGCCGACGCAAGCTCCGAAATGCTCTCGCTAAGCGCGGAGGGAGTAATGTTGCGGATTATCACCTGCCGCGAGCTAAACCCCGCTTTGTCAAGCGCGGCGCACGAGTCGTACTCGCTGTTAGTACCCGGAAACACGGGAACTATGGCTTTTACTTGAACACTTGGCATAAAACATTCTCCCATTCGTCTGCCAGATTTTCGTGCAGGAACTCCGGGGTTGTGTACCCCAGCAACTCGCAGTCGTCTATGGTATTTACGCACTCCGCAATAATTGAGCCGCACTCCCTCCGATTTCCCTCTAAGAGGGGGGGA
>JAISKY010000052.1 GCA_031260745.1 Oscillospiraceae bacterium | reverse complement strand
GCGTATCCGGGACGGTCGAAATCTCTGCCTGTAAATCCCAAATCGGTTATCACGCCGCAAAGGTTAAACTCGTCTTTGCTGCCGACGTAATCCTGTATAATGGCGGTCTGGTTTTCTATGGAGTCCTCTGAACGCTCCCCATCAATGGATATTCTCGCGTAGCCCCAAGTCGCGTATGTAGGCGTTGATGATTGTTGCTCGCTATCCGTAGTGGTTAATCGTCTGCTTTTCCTAGCCATATTACGCCACCGCCCTTTCTTCACCGCAAAACTGCGGTTCCAGTCCGTTGGCGTAGCGGAAACGTATTTCCAAGTCCTTGCTGTCGCGAACGATTACGGCCTCAATCAGACTGACCACGGCGCGGCGGGTAAGTTCCGTAATGTTTCCGTCAGATTTGAACCGCTCAATCAGTTCGCGGGTTTTTGTATCGTCTGAAAGCTGTTCAAGCTCACCGCGCAATCGAGCGATATTATGCTCCGAGTCCCCGATTTGTCTGCGGAATTCGTCGCGGAACAACCTGTACTCGGAGTCCGTGATAACTCCGTCAATCAAGTGAGCGTAGGATTTGACAAGATAATCGTTATATTCGCGTATCGAACCGAGCGCCGTGTCAATCATACCCTCGATAGCGGCTTTTTTGCGGCTTTTCATCGCGTCAAGGTTTAGTCCGTCCGCGAGTTCCTCGACCGATACAAGCCCATCAATCTGATTTTGGATTGACAATAACACGAAACGCTCGACCGCCTTAGCGTTGACGCTGACGTTTTTGCAAGTTCCGAAACGCTTATGCGTGGAGCAAATGTAATAAATGTAGCTTTTACCGTTCTTCCGCGAAATTCTGACGGTCATAGGTTGACCACAGCTACCGCAGACGATAATGCCTGAGAATAGTTGAAGCTGTCCGGTTTCGGGCGATACCCGAACGTCTTTCTTCAGAAGTTCCTGTACGAGTTCAAAGTCATACTCGTTCACAATCGGTTCGTGGTCGTTTTCGTGAACGCTCCAAGCCTCGCGGGGTTTGTAGAAGTATTTCTTGACGCGGTAACTTGCCTTTGTCCGCTTGCCCTGCTCCAAGTAGCCGATGTACACTCGGTTCGTGAGGATACGCTTAATCGCGTTCGCCGTCCATAACGACTTTTCCTTGACCGCGAACGGCGTGTAGTACGCGCTCCCCAGCGAACGCTTGTACTCTGCGGGCGACAGAACTCCGGTAGCATTGAGCGCGGTAGCTATCTGCTGTTCGTTGCTGCCCGACAGCTTGCGCTCGAATATCCCTCTTACGATGTCGGAAGCGTACTCATCAACTATTAGCTTTTTATCGTCGGATTTTGTATAGCCGTATGGCGCGTAGTTGCATACAAACTCGCCGTTTTTGCGGCTGATTTCAAGATGCGTTTTCGTTTTTGTGGAAATATCCTCCAATGTTGCCTCGTTTATGATGTTTTTGAACGGCACGATTAAGCTGTTATTGCTGTCCGACATATTGGATTTCAAGCTGTCGTAATTGTCGTTGACGCTTATAAAACGCACGTTTTGGGAATCGAAATAGCGCTCAATGTACTTGCCGGTTTCGATGTGGTCCCGCCCTAAGCGGCTGAAATCTTTGACTATACAGCAATCGACCGCGCCGTCCTCGATGAGCCTAATCATCTCTTTGAACTTCTCGCGGTCAAAATTCGCTCCGGTCGCCCCGTCGTCCGACAGAACTTGGGCAACGCGAATATCGGGGTTCCTGCCCACGAAGTCGAGCAATAAATCCCGCTGGTTCTTAATACTGTTACTTTCGTCGAGCCTGTTCCTATCTTCCTTTGAGATTCGCAAGTACAGGATAGCGTTCCAAGTATCAGGTAAATTGTGGTTTTTCATAGCGGTTCTCCTTAATCTTAGTTCGGCAATGCCCGCAGGAACACAAAAGGGAAACCGCGTTAGTCAATTGCTATTATAACACAAATTTCTCGCGGTGCCAACGGGCAATTTCACTTTTTTTCATAAAATTCAAAATATCAGTCCTTGCTTTGAGAGTAGGTACTGTTTGAGCCGTTCAGTCAAAGCTACGTTAGTGTTGGCGAACGACGTTCGAACAACCGTATCGTCGTAACGGTAAAGCTGCGGGTTCTTAATCTGCTGAATGTATGATTTCGCTCGCTTGTCCTGCGGGAGCGATGTGTCAATAGCAACGTCGCGAATGTCCGCTAGGTCGTCTATGTTCACAGCCTCCGCGCCGTTAGCAGGGTCAGCCTTGATTAAGTTTTGCATAAATTTTTCCTCCGTTGAAAGTATTTTTTGTCCTTTACGATTTCGTAAAACCGTCTTACTACTGCAATTTTTGAGGTTATCCGGCAGAGCGGTAACGAGCTTATCACGCGCTGGCGATACGCACCGCAGAGACTTACGCGGTTGTCGAGAATCGCGACAACTCCGGTGTCGCGCACAGTTCGTATCAGCCGCCCGAAACCCTGTTTTAGCTTGACGAGCATATCCGGCACGATTACGAGGTTTTTGTACTCGTCTATACTTGCGTAAAGCGTCTGCTCGTACTCCCCGATTGGGTCGGGTACTGCGAACGGAAGTCTGACAATGATTAGCATTGAGAGCGCGTCGCCGGGAATGTCGATACCCTCCCACAGCGAGCCGGACGCGAACAATATGCCGTTACCGCTCGCCTTGAATTGCTCGATTGCCGACGAACTGCCGCGCTCCAGCCTAAGCATCGGGAACGGCAGATTTCGCGTTTTCAGCGCCGAGTACACCAGTCCGAGCGTATTGTACGAGGTAAACAACACCGCCGCGTGACCGTTGCTTGCGACTACGAGCCGCTCAATTTCGTCTGTTAGAGCCGCGATATAACCTTTGTTCTTATTGTTCGGGAACGGCATATTTTCACTGATGTACAATAGAGTGTTGTTCTTGTGGTCAAATGGCGACGGCTTGCTCGTTTCGGTTAAGCGAGTTCCAACTAGGTCAAGTCCGAGCGTTCGCTTAATGCGGGAGAAGTCACCGTTTGCCGATAGTGTACCGGAAGTCAGTATCGTTGGTACGCCGTTGCTCCACAGGTCGGCGTAGAGCCGAGCGTCTAGGTCTTTAGGTACCGCGCAAAGGCGGGATTCGGTTTCGTTTGTTTCGAGCCAGCAAATAAGGTTGCTGTGATTAGCAAGTTCAGCGGCTTGCTTTTGTATCTGCGACAGTTCCCACAGTAACTCTGTTTTTAGGTAGTCGCCGTTACCGATTACCTTTTCAAAGTCCATTAACTCCGAAAGCCTGTTCGCAATGTCGCTAATATTCCGCAGATGTCGCGCGGTTTGCGGAGTAATCGTGATTGAAAACCGTTCCGTTTTCCGTTCCGTATCGCTGTTGTTATTGAAAAGTTCCCGGAATAAGCGTTTACTCTCGTCAGATAGCTTTTTAGCCGCCTTACGAGCCAATTTTTGAGCGTCTTTTCGCTTGAAATTCAGACTGCGTATGCCCTCTAAAAAGTCCGGCAGG
>JAISKY010000289.1 GCA_031260745.1 Oscillospiraceae bacterium | reverse complement strand
CGCGCTCGTCGAACCCGACAAACACTATATTATGATTTTTCTCCGCGCTTTCGTAGAGCAGACCATCGTGAGCGAACTCTGCAATAATCTCGCGGCCGATGAACCGCTGATTCATAAGGTAGGCGTAAACTCTACGCATATCCGAGTGCTTCGGCGGCAACGCAAACGGTTTTTCCTCTTTCTGCAATTGCTCCGGCTGAACGCGAACCGAGCCGGATTCACCATTTAGGAGCATAGTCACAGCGGCAGGGTACGACAGATTGTAGACTTTCCGCGCGAAGCTTACGGGGCCGCCGCCCTCGCCGCTTGAGTGGTCGTACCAGCGGTTGCCGCGCACGGTAACGCTGTGGTCGCTCGCGAGCCGCTTTTCCCGACCGGACGCAATCAGCTGCTCGCCGCGCAGACGCAGGAATTCCTCTAAGTTGACATTCGCGGCGCGATATTTTTGTTCCTCGCTAAAATGTATATATGGCATTTTACCTCCCATTAAAATGATTGTTGCTGCTCACGGTCGTCAGCGGCGTGACCCTGAGCGATTTTCTTTTGTCTGAGTTTTCTAAGCAACTTCCGCTCCGTCGCCGAACCGACTTTAGGTATCGGCGGGTTGTCCTGAAAAATATTACCAAGGCTCCGCAACAACCGCGTTCCGAATGAAAAATGAAAAGTGTAAAATGAAAAATTACCGTTATTTTTCACTTTTAATTCTTCATTTTGCATTTGTGCATTATTGTCCTGCTCGGGCAACTCTGCTTTCTGCTCTCTACTCTCTGAACTATCGAGCGCGAGCTCGATAACGATGTTGCGGATTCGTTTCAAGTCCGGCTGTTTCGAGAGCGGACCGGGATGCGGAGGATTTTGCGTGTACGTTCTCAACACGTCAAGTCGAGCTTCACACCACAGGCGGTAGCACTCCGCGACGCGTTCATCGGCGCAAAGCTCGTCGGTTATCGCGTCAACAATATTTTTCAGCGGAGCGGGCAAGTAGCCGTATTGCTTTTTGCCTTTGAGCTTTTTCAGTCGAGTTGAGAGCTCGATAATCAGTTGCTCAATTCGCTCGTTAGTCAGCTCGCCGATTTGCATTTGAGCAATAAGCTCCGCCATACGAGCGCGAGCCTGTTCGCCAAGCTCCGAGCGGTACCGCGTCTGCAACTCGTAGACGTGCAGTAAATCGTCCTTGAAAATTCGAGTAGCAAGGCCGGATTTGATTTGCCGGATTCCGTCTTTTGTGAGAAATCCCTCTGACGGTTCGGTTGACCACGCGACCATATGAATGTGCGGGTGGTGACCTTCGTCGTGAAACGCGGCGTACCATTTGAAACGCTCCGGCGAGATTTTCATCGCCGTTGCTATGTCATTCGCCTGTGAACGCAAAAAGTCGCGCCACCGATCCGCGCTGTCGTAGCCTAGTCGCTCCGCGTCCTCGCGCCTTAGCGAGATAATCGGCAGCCACAAGTTGCCGGAGTGATTCGCGGCTTCGTCCGCGACTTGCGATAACACAACTGGAGTATCAGCCGATGTAAACAAGCCGTGTGAGCCTAACCGCTCCGCTCTCGGACGCTTCGCGATGTACTCGACGTAGTTGGAGCGCTTACCAATCGCCGCAATGTTATGCTCAAGCGCGGCGGTGATGAACTCGGAGGCGTTACCGCGAGTAGGGTTCGCGGAGTAGTCCTCGTACTCGAACGAGTCAACGGAATCCGGGAAGTCTTTCAGTATCTTTTCGATTAGCTGACGCTGATTAAATGTCGCCGGAAGCCCGGATTTGTTGTCGTCAACGTATTCCGCTCCGTCGCGGGTAGCTATGTACCGAACGTAGTTGCCGCGCCTAGCCACAGTCGCTCCGCCGCCTTTCAGGTACGGACACTTGAATATCAACCTAGCCATTAAGCCCCTCCTAAATAAATTTACATATTGATTTTCTGCCCCGATTGTGTTATACTACTGGCGTGACTAAAAGAAAGAGGGTGAGCGCTATGCCGAATACCGTGTACGGACTATACAAGAACGGGCAAGTTTATTTTGACGAGCCGATTACTGTTCCGGGCGAGTCAAAGGTAATGGTTGTGTTTCTGAACGACCGCCCCAAGCATAAACTTACCGATATTTTTGGTCTGCTTGGACCGTGGGAGGATTCCCGAACCGCCGAGGAAATAATCAGCGACGTCAGAGCGAGCCGAATCGAGCGGGCGGACGCGCAATTATGAAATATTTACTCGACACGGACACTTGCGTATACTTTCTGAACCGTAATGAAAAAGTCGCGGAGCGCATCGGCGAACTAGTTGACGGCGATGCGGCTATTTCAATTATTACGCTTGCGGAGTTGCAATTCGGCGCGTACAACTCGGAGCGCGTTGAACAAAATCTCAAACGGGTTGAGTTCCTTGCCCAAAGCGCTCCGATACTTCCTCTTAACGAAACTGTTACGGACTGCTACGCTCGGATAAAAGCGAGTCTGCGTAAGGCGGGCACTCCGCTCGCGGATTTCGATATACTCATCGGAGCTACCGCGATTGCTAACAATCTTACGCTTGTGACCAACAATGACAAGCACTTT
>JAISKY010000268.1 GCA_031260745.1 Oscillospiraceae bacterium | reverse complement strand
GAAGCGGCGACGAAGTTACAAGAGGACAGATAATCGCGGAGGCGGTCGGGTGAAATTTCGTATAGGCGCGGGATTCGCTGTAGCGGTAGCGTTATTGCTTTTTTTCAACGCGAGCGGATTGCTGGGATTGTTTATGCTCGCGGCGGCGATACACGAACTTGGGCATTTGGCGGCAATAATGCTGTGCCGCTCAAAACTGACGGAGATTCGGCTGGAGCTTACCGGAGCGGCGATTTACTACGACCGTAGCTCGGTGGGCTACGGCGGCGACGCTTTGATTGCGCTTGCCGGACCTCTTTTAGGTACGGCGGCGGCGTTTGCCGCCGCAAGATTGGGTTTCGACGAGTTCGCCGGAATTTGTCTGGTTCTGAACGCGGTTAATCTGCTTCCGGCGATTCCGCTGGACGGCGGACGGATTCTCGCGTCGCTGATGGGACTAATATTCGGCGAGCGCGGCGTAATTTTGATAGTCGTTCATTGCGTAACGTGTTTTGGTCTATTGATTTTGGGAACGTATATATTGTACGCGACCGGAGGAAACTTTACTTGTCTGTTATTAGCGTTATGGCTGTTGTTCTCAAGTCTGAAAAATAATTAGTAAGTTACCGCGTCTATTGTAAAAAAACCGCGCCGCCGATATGGCGGCGCGGGTAATTCGCGTCAATTCAAGCGGCTAATCTTCAAGGCTGGTAATCAGTCCGTAAGTGCCGTCTTTACGCTTATATACAATCGCGAACGCGCCGCCCTCGTCCTCGTTTTTGAACGCGAAGAACGAGTGGTCGAGCAAATCCATCTGGAGTATAGCTTCTTCCGCCGACATCGGCTTAATCGCGAACCGCTTAACTCTGGAGATTTTGAACTCCGATTCGGTGTCCGTGCCGTCGTCGTAGAACGGAATTTCGTCAATTACGCGCTCTTGGATTCCGGAGCGAATACGTTTTGAAAGTTTGGTTTTGTTTTTGCGAACCTGACGCTCAATCGCGGCGACCGCGCTGTCAACACAGGCATATTGGTCGCTCGTAAGCTCACTGACGCGGAATATCGTGCCGGAATACGCGATAGTAACTTCCAGTCCGTGTCTGCCGCGTTCCATATAAAACGCGATATTCGCTTCGCCTTCCTCGCGGAACAACCTGTCTACTTTGCTTAGTTTTTTCTCCGCGTAGGTTTTCAGCTCGTCGGAAATTTTAGCCTTTTTCTCATTGTACGTGAATTTCATATTTTCTTCCTCCAATTTATCTAATTGAAACTGTTCGCATTATACCACAAAATATGGATATTGTCAATCGGCTTTATTTGTCCTTGCTTTTTTTCTTTGCTCTGAGTTCGTGTTCAAGGACGGACTTGCGTAACCTCAAACTCTGCGGAGTAACCTCCAGTAATTCATCGTCCGCGAGAAATTCAAGGCACTTTTCAAGCGACATCTGACGCGGCGGCACAAGCCTAAGCGCCTCGTCTGAACCTGACGCGCGCATATTCGTAAGCTGTTTGCGTTTGCATACGTTTACCACGATGTCCTCTACTTTTGGCGATACTCCGACTATCATACCCGCGTATACTTTCGCGCCCGGCGCGATAAACAACGCTCCGCGGTCCTGAGCGTTAAACAGCCCGTAGGCTACCGCCTCGCCGGTTTCAAACGCTATTAGACTGCCCGTGCCGCGTCTGTCAAGCGTTCCGGCGAACGGAGCGTAGCTGTCAAATACGCTAGCCATTATGCCCTCGCCGCGAGTATCCGATAAAAACTCGCTGCGGTATCCGAACAATCCGCGGGTTGGAATTATGAACTCAAGTTTCGTGCGGTCGCCTTGAGGCGTCATCGTGACAAGCTCACCCTTACGCGCGCCCATCTTCTCCATAACTGTGCCGATATAATCTTCGGGAACGTCGATAACCACGCGTTCCATAGGTTCAAGTTTACGACCGTTTTCTTCCTTGTACAGTACGCGCGGCGGCGAAACTTGAAACTCGAAACCCTCTCGCCGCATTGTTTCCATTAATATCGAAAGGTGCATTTCACCGCGTCCTGCGACGTTAAAGCTGTCAGTATTGTCCATCTCCGTCACGCGCAGCGAAACGTCTTTTTGAGTTTCGCGAAACAACCTGTCGCGAATGTTGCGGGTAGTGACGAACTTACCCTCGCGACCGGCGAACGGGCTGTCGTTTACGCTGAACGTCATTTCCATCGTCGGAGCTGAAATCTCCACAAACGGAATCGGGTCGCGAACTCCAGGAGCGCAAATCGTATCGCCGATTGTTACCTCTCCGACTCCGCTGACCGAGATAATATCGCCCGCGGACGCGTCCGTAACCGCGGTACGGGCTAAGCCCTCGAATACATAGACGTTTGTCGCTTTCGCTTTCCTTACCGAGCTTTCGTCAAGGTAGTTGCAAATCGTAATCTCCTGATTTTGCTTGATTGCGCCGTTTTCAATCCGTCCGATTGCTATTCGTCCAACGTAGTCGTTGTAGTCGATACTGGACACCAGCATTTGCAGAGGTTTCTCCGCATCGCCGATTGGCTTGGGAATGTACTCCACAATTGTGTCAAACAGCGGACTTAAATCGGTTCCGGCAGCGTCGGGAGAGTAACTCGCCGTACCTTGTCTAGCGGAGCAAAACAGCGTCGGGCTGTTAAACTGAT
>JAISKY010000261.1 GCA_031260745.1 Oscillospiraceae bacterium | reverse complement strand
CTCCGCGGAGTACATTATGGCTTTACCGCAATCGCGGTAGACTGCCGCGATTCTGGTCTTATCTTCAGATACGGCGATTAAAGTCGCGGCTTCTCCAATCCAAACCGGCTCTCCGGTGGAAATATTGTAAGCGTTAACGCCCGTTCCTCCGGTGAATACTATAACGCTGTCCGACAAAAATTCCGCGTCGGATAATATGGAGTGTACCGAGGGCAAATTCACGGACTTGCGTCCCGTTTCCGTATCGAATACCGTGACTTCAAACGGGTACAGAGCCGCGGCAAATTTTCCGCTTGGAGACAGAGCGATTTTCAGCGGCGCGGCGGGTAAAGTAACCGCCTTGTGCGGCTTGTAGCCGCTTGTTACGTCGTATACTCCCAACGCGTCGGCAAGCGCGCGCTGAGCGACGGGCACAAACGGTCGCGATGACATTATACCGCCGTCCGGCAAAGCCTCCAACGCTAACAGTACGGCTAAGTCGCGGTCGCCGTCGGCGAGTTTCGCGTCCGAATATTCCGCAAGCACATACGACTGATTTTCCAGTTTCAACTGCATCTGACGGTTTATTTGCAGGTATTGTGTCGTTGTAAGCGTTCCGAACGCAAGCGTAATCGCGAATATCGCTCCGACAATCAGCCCGGTTTGCTGAATTTTGCGCCGTTGGTGACGTCTGCGTAAATCGTCAAAACTACAGCCCAGAATTGTCGCGAGCAGACGAAGTTTTTCCTCTTTAAGCAAAGTAAGACTTTTTGCCCACGAGTCCGCGCGTATGTCGGCGGCTAACGGTTCCACAAGATGCACTTCGCCGTCTATATCGCGTTCCCACAAATTCGGCGGGAACGATTCGCTTGGCTCGCCGTCTATCAGCAGGGTTATGATTTTATCTTTGCCGCGCAATTCTCCGAATTGCTCAAGCTCACGCATTACCCACCGTGACTCACGCGTGCGTTTAGAGCAAATCAGCAGTAAAAATTCAGAGTTCTCCAGAGCTTCGTTGATACTATCGGACAGATTCGCCGAGGTCGGTAGTTCCTCACGGTCACGGAACACGCGGCCAAGCTGCTTTCTGCCGAGCTTTTTCGCTATTGAATTGGGAATGCGGTATGTCTCCAGCATTTTATGGAGTCTTTCCGCTACAACTCCGTCAAGTTCGCCGTGACGGTAACTGATAAACGCGTCATACAGCAATTAACTCACCGCCTTTTTCTTTTTGGAGCGAAGTACGGCAATCGCTATCGCTCCGATTATTACGGCTAAACACGCGCCTGTGTACGTCAATATGTCCGTGTTGCCGAGAGCTAGGAATCCGACATTGTTTTTGACGGTTACCGGAGGAGCGTTTTCTTCGGCAGGCATAATAACCTGAGCGTCCTCAATAGATTCCGCCTGGGGTTCTTCAACGACCTCGGCGAGTTTTGTTATCTCAAACATAAGGTTAACAACCCGCTCGGCAAACCGCGCGTCCATATTATGGCTTCCGAGTTTGCAGCTGTCAAGATACGCCGGGTCTATCGTTATAATGGTACTACCGGAGCGTACGGTGTAATCCTTATTGAGTTCAAGCTCTCTGTCGTCAAAAAACAGCGATTCAAATTCGTCGAGGGGAATGTCAATACGAAATGTCATAGGAGATGTGCCGTCCCACTCGAATATGTAACTGCCGTCAGGGTTCGTCTTTAGCCCCGTAACCGATACGGGCGCGCGAACCGGAGTAGGAGAAGGCGACGCGCTCGGACCGGGCGACGCGCTTGGTTGAGGCGACGCGGTCGCGGCGGTATTAGGCGCGGCACTGGGCTTAGGCTCTGAACTCGGACTTGGCGCGGCGCTTGGGTTAGGTTCCGCGCTCGGAGTAGGCTCGGCGCTAGGACTTGGTTCCGCGCTTGGGCTTGGCTCTGCGCTAGGACTGGGCTCCGAACTTGGCGCGGGCGACGCGCTTGGGCTAGGCTTCGCGCTGGGCGCGGGCGACGCGCTAGGATTAGCCGGCGGAACGGGGGTAACAGCGCCGGTATTTGACGCGGGAGGAGTATTCGGCGTTTCGCCGTTATTGCCGTTGTTTCCGTTATTGCCGCCGGAGTTATTATTATTGTTGTTATTATTATTGTTGTTGTTACCGGTTCCGTCAGGTTCGTCGCCGCCAAGATTAATCTTGAACTTTTGAGCCACGACGTCCAAATCGTCGCTGACGCTTAATCTGTCGCCGGGGTTTTTACCTTGATTCCACTGACCGTAGTCGGGAGTAGATATACCGGGTTCCGGACGAAACGCCGCCGCGATGATATGCTCGCCGTCATTTTCGCCGAGTTCCGCGATTGTCTGAGCCGAAATAGTCACGCGAGTGCTGCCCTCTTCGGCTATGTAGTCGCCAATATCGTCGCCGATTGTCTGCTTCAGCTTTACGCCGTCAAGCCACAGACTGTCGAAAAGGGCAAGTTCGCCGCCGATATGAAGAACCTGGTCGGCTATTTGAGTGACCTCGTACGCGCCGTTGCCGACCGGAGTACCAACGTGTCCGTCAGTACCGCTGACATTATCCGGAGTAATAACGTATTTGTTTACATTTTGTTCAAGTTCGCTGTTGTCGGGCGCGGGTGACAGCGTAATCGTGAACGTCAGGTTCACTTTGTACGCGTTTTCAAAGCCTTTTATTGTCACGACCAAATTCAGCGTATATTCACCGTTCGTAAAATCGTTTTCATTCGTAGGAGAGCCGTAAATCGTACCCGGAATTTTGCCGGCGGGAGGGGATTCCTCGTATCCCGTCACCAAAGATAAGCCCTCCGGCAACACCGAACCATCTGCCATTGCGAACGCAAGGTCTTTGTTCAGCGGTATAAACGACTTCGCGACGAATTCATACGGCAGATATTGGTACATTGCCGCCGAGTGAACGGCTATAAAGTTATCCTCTGTCGGGACATATGCGAATTGATGGTATGTTACCATCGCCCACCATACTGCGTACGAGTCCGCAAAAGCGTTAATTATAACTTTATAACTTGCGTTAAATGCGGTATTGTTAATGAAATACACGCTTTTTGGCACATAGACTTTCTCCAGCGCAGTATTGGAGCAAAAAGCGTATTCTCCGATAGTATTCAAACCGTCCGGAAAAGCGATTGTTTTAAGTGAAGAGCAGTAATTAAACGCGTTATTGCTAATAGCGGTCAGCTTTGAGCCTTCCTCAAACGTAACGGTGTTCAGTTTTGTGCATTGCTCAAACGCGCCTTCGCCGATTGTCGTCACATTCGCGGGAATGGTGATTGACGTTAGCGAGGAGCAGCCCCCGAACGCGGCAACGCCGATTGTCGTCACATTTGCGGGAATGGTGATTGACGTTAGCGCAGTACAACTTCTAAATCCGGTATCCCCAATAGTAGTCAGTTTTGAGCCACTTTCAAACGTAACTTCACTAAGAGCGGAGTTAAGACCGAATGCAGATTCACCTATAGTCATCACGCTGGCGGGAATTTCGATTGATTTAAGATTTATACCGTTGTTAAACGCTTTCGTACCTATCGTAGTCAATTTCGAGTTAGGCGCAAATGTGACGCTCGCAGGATGTGACCATTCAAAAGCAGAAGCGCCGATTGTCGTCACATTCGCCGGAATGTGTATTGATTCAAGCGCGCAGTTGTAAAACGCTTGTTCTCCAATCGTAGTCAAGCTGTCCGGCAATGAGATTGATACGAGCGAATTGCAACTGGTAAACGCAAGTTCACCAATAGTAGTCAGTCTGCTCGGTAAAATAATTGTTTCAAGAGAAGTACAGGTATTAAACGCACTAGGTCTTATTGTAGTAATACCGTCCGGCAATGTAATTGACGTAAGTGAAGTGCAGCGGGCAAACGCGGCAATTCCAATAGTAGTCAAACTGTCCGGCAATGAGATTGATTTAAGTGAACAGGTATTAAACGCATTATCTCCAATAGTAGTAATACCGTCCGGTAATGTAATTGATTCAAGCGAAGTGCAACAATAAAACGCACCTGCGTCTATTTCCGTGATGATTGTACCCTCGCCGGCGAAGGTCGCTAAGTCATTGGCAACTTGCTCGTCGGTTGCGTCTGTGAGGCAAGACTGAATCGCGCATATCGGGTGCGCCGCGCCCATGGCAATCACTCTTAGCGTTATGACATCGCCTTGAAGCGTGGTTTCTCCGGAGGGTTCCTCGCCGCCTTCCGCCGCGGGCGCGGCTTCGACGGGCGGTTCACCGCTTTCCTCGGAGGGCGGTTCCTCGCCGGACTCCGTAGGAGGTTCGTCGCCGAGAAGTAGGCTATCGCCGTTGTCCTGCGATTCGCCGTCAACGACTTCGGTTTCCGTAGTCGGAAGTTCGTCGTCCGCGTTCGCGGGACTAAGCGTTCTCGGCAGAAACAACGTCAGCGACACGACCACAATAAGAGCCGCCGCGGCAATCGACATCTTCCCACCCCTGGTGCGCGACAGTCTCGCGACCGTCTCTGAAAGGCGCGGCTTGTAATCTTTATCAAGAATAGTATAGCATTTACGGCATATAACTTGACCGGTTTCTGCTACTTTACCACAGTTTGGGCATGTAATCCTCATAATAATACCTCATAATTCCTGTAATTTGCCTCGTTGGAACGCTTCGCTGTTACCTCAATATCTTATATCGGTATATTTTTGAATTAATTTACCCCTTTTAACGTAATTGTAATTATTTTTATCTCAAATAGAAATCTCCAAATCGGACAATACGCCGATTCGGAGATTTTTTAACCGTTTTGATACAAATTGTTACTCAATATTTACCGAAATTATCATCCGATACATCATACGTTTGCGAGCTTTGTGTCACAGGCTCCGGAACCGGCTCGTCGTAGCCTTTCGGCAACGCAACCTTTGGAGCGTAACTTATCGCCGCGCCCTCTTTGACTTTGAAACGTCCGACAAGTTCATTCATAATCGAGGACTGACCGCTCATTTCCTCGGCGGCGGCCGCGCTTTCCTCGGCAGTCGCGCTGTTCTGCTGTACGACTTGCGCGACTTGGTCTAC
>JAISKY010000216.1 GCA_031260745.1 Oscillospiraceae bacterium | reverse complement strand
CGGCTTTGCAACTGCCGCAGGTTATATATTGCGGAGCCGCGTCGGTTTTCTTCTTGCCGCCGATACGCAGCGCTTTTAATATATCCAATTTGAGCTTACGCTCCGAAAACGGATTCGGCATTTTTTAATCCCTCCTGTTTGTTACCGAGGTAGCGGGGTTGGAATATGTCTTATAAATCTTCGCTTGCTTTTGGTTGTTCGGAGTTGTTTAGTATGCCCGTATCGTAATTTCCGGTCAGGAAATCGCGGTTGTACAGCACCATATACAACTGACTTAGGTTAGTTTTGACGCCGCGCACAATCAATTCCTCTAACGCTCTGCGCATACGAAACACCGCTTCGTTGCGGGTTTTGCCGTGAGCGATAACTTTCGCGAGCATAGAATCGTAGTACGGACTTACCTCGTATCCGGGGAAAATCGCGGTATCCACGCGAATCCCGAAACCTCCGGGCAAATGCACGAAGTCAATTACTCCGGACGAGGGCATAAAGCCGTTTTCAGCGTCCTCCGCGCACAGACGGCACTCAATCGCGTGACCTGAGTACGTAATATCCGGCTGAGTAACCGAAAGCTCGTGTCCGGACGCGACGCGGATTTGCTCACGCACTATGTCAATACCCGTAATCGCTTCCGTAACGGGGTGTTCGACCTGTAGGCGTGTATTCATCTCGATGAAATAGGCTTCGCCGTCCGGAGCGAGTACGAACTCCACCGTTCCGGCGTTTTCGTAGTTCGCGGCTTTAGCCGCCTTTACCGCGTAATCCGTTAGTTTAGCGCGCAACTCCGCGCTTACCGCTTTAGACGGAGCTTCTTCAAGTATCTTTTGACTTCTGCGCTGAACGGAACACTCGCGCTCGCCGAGACAGATTACATTTCCGTGTTTGTCGGCGATTAGCTGAACCTCGATATGGCGCGGATTGAGAATTAGCTTCTCAACGTATAAATCGCCGTTACCGAACGCGGCGGAGGCCTCCGCGCTTGCCTCCGCAAACGCGGTTTCAAGTGAACGCTCATCGTCCGCGCGGCGCATTCCGCGACCGCCGCCGCCCGCTGACGCTTTAACCAGTACCGGATAGCCGATTTGCTCCGCCGCCGCTTTCGCGTCGGCAATCGTCGCGGCAACTCCGTCAGAGCCGGGAATTACGGGAACTCCGTGCTGACGCATTAACCGTTTCGCTACGGCTTTATCACCCAGAGAGCGAATCGCCTCCGGCGCGGGACCGATGAAAATCAAACCCGCGTCTATTACGCGTTCGGCAAAGCCGGCGTTCTCGGACAAAAAACCGTAGCCGGGGTGAACCGCGTCACAGCCCGATTTCAGCGCGGCAGCGATGATGTTATCCTGATTAAGATAGCTCTCCGACGCTCTGGCGGGACCGATACATACGGACGCGGTAGACAGCGACGCAAACAGCGCGTCACGGTCAGCCTCGGAATACACCGTAACCATCTCAATATTCATATCGCGGCAGGAGCGGATAATCCGAACCGCGATTTCTCCGCGGTTTGCGATAAGTACGCGCCGTATCATTCTGATTTCTCCAAAGTGATAAGTTTCGCGCCGTACCCGGCTAACGAGCCGTCCTCAAACGCGATTTCAACGACCGTACCTTTGCACGGCGAGGTAATCTCGCTGAATATTTTCATTGCCTCGATTACGCACAAAGCGTCGCCGACGTCTACAACGTCGCCGAGCGACACTAACGGAGTTTCGCCCGGGTTCATCGCTCTGTACGCCGTTCCGACCACCGGAGCGGTCACGTTTACTAAGTTCGCGCTCTGCGGAGCGGAAACCTCCGCGGCGGGTGGCTCGGCAACAAACGGAGCGGCTATTCTCATTCGCGGCTCTTTATAAAGCGACACCTTGAAATCGCCCTCCTCGTAGTTGACGGAGGACAGATTGTAATTTATCATCAAGTCGGCAAGTTGTTTAACCGCGTCTAAGTTCACTTTGACGCCACCAACGCAACTATGTCGCCTACGGTTTGAATCTCCTTCATTTTTTCCTCGCTGATTGAGATTCCGAACGCGTCCTCAAGCGCCATAACAAGCTCGACCACCGCAAGCGAATCCGCGCCAAGGTCGTCCTTAATAAGAGCCTCCTCGGTGACAAGCGCCTCGTCACAACCTAACGCGCTGACGATAACATCGCGAACTTCATTAAAATTTTCCATTTTACACCTCGTGAAATATTAAAATAAATTTAATAAAAAATATTGTACTAATTATAGCCCTTTGATTTTACTTTGTCAAGAGTTTTTTGTCGTAATGAATTTCTCAAACGCGATTTCCGCCTGACGCTGTAACAGCGCCGTACCGCCTACGGTTTTCAGACCGAGAGTTTTCGCCGCTTTCAGCAACTCCGTTTCTTGCGGATTGTACACTAAATCGTACACGCAGGCGTCGGAACCGTTAAGCCACTCAAAGTTTTTGAACTGTTCACTGCCGAGCATACCCAGCGAGGTCGCGTTGATGATGATGTCCGACTTAGCGGCTAACGCTCCGAGTTTATCCCACTCGGTTCGTACGGAGGTCATCGGAGCGTCAACTCCGGCGGCGGCGAACGCCGCGCTAACCGCTTTAGCCGCTCCGCCCGTTCCTAGCAGCAACGGCGCGGAATATTTTACACCCTCCAGCGACGCGAGTAACCCCTCTCCGTCGGTGTTATAGCCGGTTAGCTTGCCGTCGCGGTTCACTACGGTATTGACCGCGCCGCAACGCGCCGCAATCGGGTCAAGCGCGTCAAGGTAAGGTAAAATCGCCTCTTTCAGCGGCATAGTAATGTTGAATCCCGCAATCGGAAGCGTTTTAGCCGATTTGACAAAATCGGCTAACGTGTCCTTAGTAACCTCGAACGCGAGGTAAACGAAATCCGCTCCGTATTGCTCCGCGAACGAGTTGTGTAATTTAGGGCTTAGACTGTGAGCTACCGGACTTCCGATTACGCACAGCAGTTTTGTTCTACCGCTGATTTCACGCATTAGGAACAACCTCCGACAGCAAAAAGTCAATCGCGGCGAAGTAGCCGAACCAGCCTAAGCCGGAAATCTGCCCTACGCACGCCGGAGCGGTTATCGACTTGTGGCGAAACTCCTCCCGCGCGTAGATGTTGGAGATATGAACCTCCACAGCCGGAACGTCCACCGATTTCAGAGCGTCGTGAATCGCGACGCTGTAGTGAGTGTACGCGCCCGGATTTATCACAATACCATCGCCGTCAAACCGCTGAATACGGTCAATTATCTCGCCCTCGTGGTTCGATTGGAAAATCTCCGCGTCTACGCTTCGCTTGGCGGCGTAGTCGGAAATCTCGCCGACCAACGCGTCATAATCCCGCTTACCGTAAATGTCGGGTTCACGCTTGCCCAACAGGTTCAGGTTCGGACCGTTGATTACTAATATCCGCATTTTCTAAGTTCCTCCAAAACTGATTTTACCGCGTCCTCGGTCGAGCCGTTGTTTGCGACGGTGAAATTTGCCGCTCGCTCGTAGATGTCGCGGCGAGCTTCAAACGTAGCTTGCAAATCTTCGCGGGTTTTCACAAGCGGACGCTGTCCGGCTTCAGCGAGCAACGATTCGTAAATCGCGTCAATGCCGCGTTGCAGGTAGACCACGGAGCAATTCGCGCTGATAATCGCTTCGTTACGGAGAACCGCTCCGCCGCCCAGCGAAATCACTAGATTTTCAATGGTTACTATGTCCTCAACAATGTCGCTTTCAATCAACCGAAATTCCGCTTCGCCGAACTTAGGGAAAATATCCGAGATTGGCATACCGAAATACGCTTCAATCCGCTCGTCGGAATCCGCGAACGGCAGATTCAGAGCTTCGGCGGTAAGCCGGGCGATTGTGCTTTTGCCGCAGCCCGGCATTCCGATAAACGCTATTGATTTCATATTTTGTTTTGCTCCGCGGTTGAGTAGCAGCCCAAAATCTCAAAGTATTCGCACTGCATCGCCGCCTGAATCAGAGCGTCGCGGGTAGAGGGATTCAAAATATTAGCGTCCTCCATATCTACGAAGAAGCGGTAGTTGTTCGGAACCGCTCCGGGTCGGCTTTCAATACGCTTCAGGTTAATCCCCGCAAGCATAAACGCCTGAAGCACGGAAACCAACGCTCCGCTGTAGTGGTTCGTGGAGAACGTAACGGTTACGGTGTCGCTGTGTTCGTCGTACTCCGGATTCTTAGCGATAACGATAAACCGAGTCTTATTGCCTTTGTCGTCGGCAATGTCGGGCGCGAGTACCTCAAGCCCGAACAGCTCCGCGGCTCTGCGTGAGGCAATCGCGGCGAGTTTGCGGTTATCCTTGTCCGCGACCATCTTTGCCGCGACGGCGGTATTACTTACTGCGGTAAGCTCCCAGTTTTTGTTACGCAAAAAGCGGTTGCACTGCGACAGACCTTGCTCGTGAGAAAAAACCTCGCGGACTTCGCTTAGCTGAGTACCGGAAATCCCGACTAAGCACTGCGTAATATCAAGCCATACCTGACCGACGATATACACTGCGTTGCGGCGAAGCAAATCGTAAACGTCGCCGACCGCGCCGGCTCTGGAGTTTTCAAGCGGCACTACTCCGTAAGCCGCGCCGCCGTCCAGCACCGCGTCAAAAACGTCGGCAAAATACTCACGCTCCGTAAGCTCGGAATCAGGGAAAAGAGTGTGAGCCGCTTGTTCGCTCCACGCGCCGGCGATTCCCTGATACGCGATTTTGCCGTCAATACGCGCGCGCGGTGGCGCGAACTCCAAAGCGTTCAACAGGCCTAGCTTTTCATTTTGCCTAATCTTCGACAACGCAATTAGTCCGCGCACAAACGTCACGGTATTAGCTTTGTTGTCCGCGTCGGCAAGCGCTACCGACGAATCGACTACGAATTGCTCCCTGGCGTCGTCGGTAATCGCGATGTTGCCGTTAGCTTTAACCACTGCGATTTCGGAGGAAATACGCTGACGCTCGTTAAACGCCAATGTCAAGTCGGCGGTAACTTTGTCAAGCCGCTCCCTAAGTTTCGCAAGTTCTTCTTTTGGATTTGTCATTTTATCGGTATCTCCCTGTAAAGTTAAGATTTGTTAATTGATATTGCGGAACTTCGACATATAAAGCTCTTTTGGTTCTTTTCTTTCAAGAAAAGAATATTATTTTCTCTTTTTATCCCTCGTAATCCTCGTTACGCTATCGCTTCGCGGACGCGGTGGATTTTCTTCATAAGCCTTGCGAATATCTGCGGAGTTACAGACTGCCGTCCGTCGCACAGCGCGGCTTCCGGGTGTCCGTGAACCTCGATAATCAGACCGTCGGCTCCCGCCGCCGCCGCCGCTAAAGCCATCGGCTCGACAAGCTCCCAATAGCCGGTTCCGTGCGACGGGTCAACGATAATCGGAAGATGAGTGCGCTCTTTAAGCACAGGAACCGCCGAAAGGTCAAGAGTGTTACGCGTAGCGGTTTCGTAGGTGCGGATTCCGCGCTCGCATAGTATCACGTCGCCTGAACCTCCCGCTAATATATACTCCACCGCGTTCAGCAGTTCCTCAATCGTGGAGGACAACCCGCGTTTAAGCAATACGGGCTTTTTCAGCGCGCCTACCATTCTAAGCAGAGTAAAGTTCTGCATATTCCTGGCTCCGATTTGGATTACGTCAACGTCACGCGCGAAATCGTCAAGGTATTCCTCCGACATTATCTCCGTCACGATAGGAAGTCCGCTTTTCGCGCTCGCGATTTTCAAAAGCTCAAGTCCGTCAAGCCCAAGTCCGGAGAACGCGTAGGGCGAGGTGCGCGGCTTAAAAGCTCCGCCGCGTAGGAAATCCGCGCCCGCCGCTTTAACGTCGCGGGCTACCGACAGCATTTGCTCCTCCGTTTCGACCGAGCAAGGTCCCGCGATTACGGCGAAGTTGCCGCCGCCGATTTTGCGGCCTTTGACCTCAACGACGCTGTCTGTAGGGTGACTTGCTCTTGCCGCTAATTTGTAATCCGCCATTTTTTTATTTCCCTCCCAAAATTAAGTCTAATATAGCGATAGCCGCCGCGCACTCCGCTACCGGTACGGCTCTGGGAACTACGCACGGGTCGTGCCGTCCGTGAAAACTATATGTAACATTCTCGCCGGACGATAAATCTACGGTTGACTGCGGAGTTGAAATCGTCGGCGTAGGTTTCAGCGCGACGCGGAATATTATAGGCTCGCCGTTAGTGATTCCGCCGTTGATACCGCCGTTATGGTTCGCGAAGTATTTAACCTCGCCGCTGTCGTAGTATAGTCCGTCCGAAACTTCGCTGCCAAACTTTTTGGCGAACTCAAATCCGTCGCCGAACTCCACGCCCTTGACCGCCGGAATCGAAAACAAAATAGACGAAATGACGCTTTCAACTCCGTCGAACATAGGTTCGCCAAGGCTTTTCGGAGGGTTATTTACAACGCACTCGATTATACCGCCTACGCTGTCGCCGTTTGACTTCGCGGTCAATATCGTTTCACGTTGACGCTCCGGGTCAGTTTCGCCGCGGATTTCAACTATCCTGGAGATGATTTCAATCCCGTACTTTGAGCGCAGAATCTGCTTCGCAATCGCGCCCGTAAACACAATCGGAGCCGTAAGCCGTCCGGAGAAATGCCCGCCGCCGCGATAATCGCTAAACCCGCCGTATTTTTCAATCGCCGCTAGGTCGGCGTGACTGGGACGCGGAATGTCCGGCTTATAATCGCGGGAGCGCGTATCGGTATTGCGGCAAATCGCGGTAAGCGGCGCGCCGGTCGTTAAACCGTTGAACAACCCCGAAATCGTTTCAAACTCGTCCGCTTCGCGGCGAGCGGTCGAGGTTTCGTTCTGACCGGGAGCGCGTCGCTTTAACTCCGCTTCAACCGCGTTGAAATCAACCTGAAATCCGGGCGGAAATCCGTCAATAGTCACGCCGATTGCCGAGCCGTGCGACTCTCCGAATACCGATACTTTCAACTTGTTACCCCAAATACTGCTCATCGCGGTATCACCTCGAAATCTTTCCAAAAGTTCGGGTACGATTTGTTGACACACTCCGGATTCGTAAGCCAAACCTCGCCGTCACAGCGTAGTGAAAGCACCGCTGTCATCATCGCGATTCGGTGGTCGCCCCTGGGATTAACCGCGCCGCCGCGCAAAGTTGAAACTCCGGTTATTATCAGCGTGTCACCGTCGATTTGAGCATTGCCGCCCAGTTTGTTAACCGCGTCCGCGACGCTTTCAAGGCGGTCACTCTCTTTCAGTCGAAGCCGTCCGGCGTTCGTAAGCTTTGATACTCCGTCTGCGAAGCAGAACATAGCGGCAAGCGGCGGCACTAGGTCGGGGAACTCCGACACGTCAATTTCCATAGGCTTGATTCGTCCATTTGTTACCGCTTCGGCGACGATTGACGCGATTGCCTTATCGCCCTGAGCGGAATTTGAGTTCAGCCCCTCGCACTTAACGTCGCGCCCGAGCGCGTTCGCGGCTAAAAAGAACGCCGCCTGCGACCAATCCGCTTCAACCGCAGTACCGGAAACGGCGGTATAGTTATCGCCGGATACTCTGAAGCCGCTGTCTGTTTTCTCAACCGTAACGCCGAAGTTTTTCATCACGTCGACTGTAATATCGACGTACGCGCTTGACTGGAGCGGGCTTGTAAGCTCAA
>JAISKY010000069.1 GCA_031260745.1 Oscillospiraceae bacterium | reverse complement strand
CTAGCCGGAGCGGTTTTTGAGCTATATCGCGCTGATGAACAAGTAAGCGGAGTTCCCGGCACTGCAATCGGCAGATATACTACTGACAATTCCGGCGTCATAGTAATAACCGGACTGGACCCCGGTTTTTATGTTTGCAAGGAAGTACAGGCTCCCGCAAACTTCCTTATCAGCGAAAACTCACAGCAAAACGGTTTTTTGAAAACAGACGGTACAACTGTTTTGGAGTTTACTTTTGCAAATTACCCTTATGGTAGTTTGCTTATAACCAAGACCGACGCTCAGACTGGGAAACCTCTCGCAAACGCCAGATTCCGCGTGACGGACGGCTCCGGAGCGGTTGCGGGAAACTCTAACGGCAAGTTCGTCACCGACGAAAACGGCGAAATCCTAATCCCGAACCTAAAGCCTAATTCTTACGTTATAACTGAAATAGAGGCTAGTCCGTCATATTTTATTGACACTACACCGCAGACCGTACAGGTCGGCACGGACGGGAAAACGTATAAGGTCAGTTTCAAAAATCAGCCTAGCGCAACGCTTGTGCTACGCAAACTGGATTCTGTGTCGAACGAACCTCTCGCGGGTGCGGAGTTCAAGGTCACTACGAGCGACGGCGCGGTTGTCGGGACCGGCAACGGCATTTACAAAACCGACGTTTCGGGTACAATCACGATTCCGAACCTCGGTAAAATCAGTCTGATAATCGAGGAAATAAAAGCTCCGGCAGGCTACCTTTTGGAGCAGCAGACTCAAACAATAGCGCTCGATTACGGCAAAACGTATACGCTCAATTTTTACAACACAAAGCTGTCGGGCGTTCAAATAATTAAAATTGACGCGACCAGTAAACAGCCGCTGAAAGACGCGAAATTTACTCTTTACAGGAAATCCGGCGAGGTTGTCGGAACCTACGTCACTAACGGCGACGGTGTGATAATAATCGACAATCTCGCGCCAGGTTGGTACAAAGCCGCCGAAACTAAAGCTCCGGACGGCTATTTAATTGACGATACGCCGCAGGATTTTGAGGTCACTAGCGGACAATTTATCAAGCTGACATTCGAGAACAAACAGCTTTCCAGTCTGCAAATCCGCAAAGTTAATGAAATTGACGGTTCGCCTCTACCCGGCGCGGTGTTCGAGGTTCGCAAGCAGAACGGAGAATACGTCGGCGAGTACACAACAGGTAAAGACGGAGCGGTGAGTATCACCAACGCCGCCCCCGGTTGGTATGTAGTTTCGGAGAAAAAAGCTCCGGCGGGGTTCATACTAGACCAGACCGCGAAAACCGTCGAGGTCAAACCCGTCACTCCGACTGTGGTAACTTTTTCAAATAAGCCGCTGTCGGGTATAGAAATCCTAAAACTTGACGCGATAACTCACGCTCCGCTCTCCGGCGCGACATTCGTTCTTGAGCGCGATAACGGCGAGAAGTTGGGAAACTACAAGACCGACTCGGCGGGCAAAATCCTAGTGTCCGACTTGTCGGAGGGAACATATATAGTGTCTGAAACGATAGCTCCGAGCGGATATATCCTCGACGCGGTTCCGCAGACCGTGATTGTCAAGAGCGGCAAGCTGACAGCAGTTGAGTTTTCCAATAAGCCGTTATCGGGCCTGCAAATTATAAAGCTAAACAGCGCGACGCGTCAGCCTATTGAGGGCGTTGAGTTCGCAGTCGCTAAAATGGACGGTGAACGAATTGGAACCTACAAAACCGACAAGGCGGGTACAATTTACATTTCCGAGCTTGACCCCGGTTGGTATGTTGTCACCGAAACACGCGCCGCTGACGGGTTTTTGCTCAACGCGGAACCTCGTAACGTCGAGATTACCTACGGCAAGTCGGTAACGCTCGAAGTGCTGAACGCTCCGATGTCGGGGCTGTTGATTGTTAAGACGGACGAAGCAACAGGAAAACCTTTACCGGGTGTAGTGTTTGACGTTCGACGCGCTGACGGTCAATTCGTCGCCGGGTATATTCTCGACGAGAATCAGCCGGGGACGGAGAACAATTCGCCGAACAAAACGACCGGTCCGAACGGCGATATTAGCGGAAGCTACACCACCGACGCGAACGGCAGAATCCTAATAAACACGCTCGACGCGGGCGAATACCACGTTATTGAGCGCAAGCAGTTAGAAGGCTACGAGCTTGACACGGAAGTCCACGCTATAACCATTACGCCGGGCAAACTCGCTACGCTTCAACTTACTAACAAGCAAAAGGCGGGGTTGCGTCTGCTGAAAATCGACAGCGTTACTAAGCTCCCGATTTTCGGCGCGGAATTTATGGTGTTCGATTCAAACAACAAGGTCGTCGGCAACTACACTACGGACAACAATGGCATAATCGACTTCGCCGGAATACTGACGGAGGGCCGCTACACAATCCGCGAAACGCGACCGGCTCCCGGCTACTATACCGACGATATGCCTCGCACAGTTGAGTTTGTGAGCGGTAAAATAACTGAGGTAGTGTGGGAGAATACGCCGCAAATGGCTCAAATACAGCTAACTAAACTTTCGGGAGATGATAACGAGATTACAGGCTTGCCAAAAGGTTCGCCGCTCGCCGGAGCGGTTTTTGAAGTGTATCAGCACAAATCCGGCAACCTAGTTGACCGCTTTGTTAGCGGCAACGACGGCAGAGCTATAAGTAAACCGCTACCTCTCGGACGCTACACGGTGAAAGAGGTTCAAGCTCCGCAATGGTACAAAATTTCGACCGAAACTATGGACATTGAGTTGGAGTTCGCTACGCAAATTATTAAACGCGAGTTCCTCAACTACTCCGCGAACACAGGCGTTAAAATCCGCAAAGTCGGTCCTTACGAATGTATGTCGGGCGACACAATTCGCTATGACATTAAGGAGGTTCGCAATACCTCAACCGTGCCGCTCACGGACTTCTACTGGCGCGATATTTTACCGGTTGACGCGGTAAGGCTAACCAAAATCGTGACCGGAACGTACAATCAATCGCTCAAATACAAGGTTCTCGTTACGACCAACAAAGGCGATTCAATGATTATCGCAGACAATCTTAGTACGACGCAGAACAATGTTATCGGTTGTTCCAACGCGGAGCTGGGTCTGGCCCGAGACGAGTACGTTACGAGCTTAACGCTGGTGTTCGGAACGGTCAAGGCGGGATTCGCGGAGGTCGAAAAGCCGCAGATTTACGTCAATGTTCAGCCGGACCTGCCGAACGGCTACGAGTTCGCTAACAAAGCCGACGTGGGCGGTAAATATGGCGATGAATGGATAATTGGCAACTCGACGTGGGTAATTTCTGTGTATAATCCTATCCCGCCGAAAAAATTACCTCGCACAGGCTATTAAAACACAAAATGGATATTGGAACAATTATAGCAATCGCGCTTGCGGTATTTATTATCGCAGCGGTTATTTGGTTAACCATACGGAGCGGTAAAAAGTAGCGGTCGCGAGTACGGTCGGCGAGATAACTCGCCGACCGGAACGGCGTGGTTATTATCCCACAAAAGAGAATATGCGTGGGAATTTCCAGAGGAGAAGTCAGCCGTAATATGTTTACCTGTTGCGGTTCGCAACCGATGGTTGGCAGCGTAACCGCTATCAAAATTGAAATCAAGTAAGGGAGAATTTATGAACGAAGAACAAGAACGACGAATGATAAGTGACACGGGTTACGAGGTAAAACGCTCGTTTTGGATAGGCGGCAAGGAGATTTTGCTTGCCGAGAATCCTGATGCGGATAACGGACAAAACTATATGGTCTGTAACTACACCCGGCGAGCAATTTTCATTGAGTATTCACAGGCGCAGACTACCGAAGATTATCTTACGGCGGTATCGGAGTTCAGCGGACGAATCGAGAAAGAAGTTGTGGCGATTAAAGCGGAGCGCGACGCGCTCGGACTTCCCGGAGAGTTGTTCACCGTCGAGCATTGTTATCCTAACGATTACAGCGAGAGCATTAAGGACAAAGTTGTAGTTATGAAGCCGGAGATGATAAATCCGGAATACAGGCGCGGCGATACTCAGCTTGTGTTTGCGACAGACGGTAACGGCGCGAGAGCAAATCCGCGTGGCAACGCGGTCTACGGCTATTACCTTAACAGCGGCGAACATACGCGTATTGAGCGTTACGAGATATTGGGCGTACTGAAAGAAATTCCCGACTGGGCGCAAAAGAGCCTTGCGCGTATACAGTCGGAGATGGTGAAACCTACCAAAGAAAAAGAATATGCCGGGAACTACGCAATATTAGAGCGTATCGAAGTGGGTCAAAAAGTTTTCGCGCTTGGGTTCTGTGAAAAAGCTCCGGAACCATACGGTACTTGGCAGGGTTTCAAAGAAAGCAAAGGCAGTTTCGATTGGGGTCACTATTTTAGCGATTATGAAAAAGCTCACGATGACCTACACGTCAGAGCCAATAAGGAGCGCGACATCATTGTACAGGACAAAATCAAGAAACCAAAAGACCGTGACGACGCGAGATGAACGGAATAAGACTATGCCGGGACGAACCGACCGCGAAACCGTGGAATTACGGCGAAAACGGCAAGCTCCGGTCATTGCCGAAAAAGAACGAGTCGGAACGGTGACGGAAAACGATTGATATTAGTTTGCGTTTGTGTTATAATTACAGTAATCGTATTGGAGGCGCTCTGTATGGAAATAAAATCATTGCTGAAACGTATAGACGGGAACAAGGCGTATATTGACGCTTACCGTCCGCTTAGTCCGGAAGACAACCGGGAGCTTGACGCGTATTTTCGTATCGGCGCGACGTATTCCTCCAACGCTTTGGAGGGCAATACGCTGACGCTAACGGAAACAAAGGCGCTTTTGGAGGACGGACTTACGGCTGGCGGCAAGCCAATCCGCGACAGCAATGAGGCGCTCGGACACGCTAGAGCGTATGACTTTATGCTCGAAACCGCTCGGAGCGAACCGTTTGAGTTTTCCGTTAATATTATTTTACGGCTTCACAAGCTGTTTTACAGTGGCATTGACGCGGATAAAGCAGGAGCATACCGCGAAGGTCAGGTTTTCATTACAGGTACGGAATATATACCGCCGCAAGCGAAGGACGTA
>JAISKY010000156.1 GCA_031260745.1 Oscillospiraceae bacterium | reverse complement strand
AAACAAATACTATTATGTTGACATTTCACAAATTGCGAGCTATAATAAATACTGCCTAGACCTGTACGAAAATAACCGCCGCAGACGGCAATTCTATGGAAAAACAAAATATTAAAAGGAGATAAGCATTATGTCTGAACAGGAAAACAAGAACGAAGTCGTATATGACCCGAATAGAACGGCGACTGCCGAGGACTTGAAGTTATGGGCGGCGATTGTTGCCGACCCGAAAAATTTGGAATGCACTTGTACCGTTACCGTATGCGAGTACCATGGAAAATGCAAGCAGTGTCTTGCGGTACATAGGTACTACGAAGGATTTCCGGGGTGTCTAAGAGGATTCGTCGATAGAATTAAAGCTGAAAAAGCGTAATCTCGCGATTACACGCTTCCGCTGACGAAAAACCATAACATTCGCGGGGCTGAGGTCAATCCTCAGCCCCGCGAGTATTTACGCGTTTTCTCTTATGTAAAGTTCTGTCAGCGTCTCGACAACGCTGTTCGGCACGGACTCGTCACGAAAGTTTAGCTTGACCCACACCTTGTGCTTTCCGTCATAACGGAGCAATGAGGTCTTGCCGTTCTCTGTAACGAGAGCGTACTCAATGCCGCGCAAAGTGATTTTGTCCGTGATAGCAAATCCCCCCTTTATACAGCTTATGCAGTCGCTAACCGTAAAATGTCGCAGCCGACCGGAGGGGAAACGCAAAATAATTAACAGTGAACAATAGAAGTTAATCGGCGGTCTATCCTAAATTACGGATAAACCGCCGTTTTGAGTAATTGTTCACCGTTCATTGTTAATTGTCTGCTACCAGCTTCTTGCGCGGCGAGCGCCTTGCGAGGCTTTCGCCGCCTTGCGGCGTTTGCGGAGTTCGCGGTCGCGCTCTATCATAACCGCGTCAATCTCGCGTTCCGACAGATAGCGTCCCGCCTGTTGAGTAAACAGATTACCGTTAAGGTGGTCAATCTCGTGCTGAACGGCTCTGGAGAGGTAGTTATCAGTGATGTCAAGCTCAAACGGCACTCCGTGGCGGTCAAGAGCCTTGACTTTTACATATTTAGGGCGTTCAACCATCGCCCAGATATTAGGTACGCTAAGGCAGCCCTCTGCGGCTTCCTCGCGTTCCTCGGAGAGTTCGAGAATCTCCGGGTTTATGAACTCTATCGAAATGTCCTCGGCTCCTGATATGTCCGTAACGACGAACACGCGGCGCAGAACTCCGACTTGAGGAGCCGCTAGACCCATACCCTCGTTAACGTCGTTTGTTTCTTTCAAATCGTCAAGCAGTTGGTGCAAACGCGCGTCAAAATCCGTGACTTCGCGGCTGGGGCGAAGCAATGCTTTATCTCCCTGTTGTAATACTCTACGCAGACCCATTATAACCTCCGAAATTAATATCCTAATGATTAATCATTGACCATTAAATATTTGTTTTATTATACAATCAATCTTTCGATTTGTCAACTGTCAAATGCTCCGTTAATGCCCGCTACGGCAAGTTTTCTGAAACGATTATCCGAGGCGAATTTCCGGATAACGTCGGCGAAAACGGCTCTGAACCTCGCGTCCGCGGACTTATGCGCCGCAAAAACCCGGTATCTGAAGCGATTGCTGACCTTAACGACCGGAGCGGCGGTCGGACCGAGTATTCTCACGCCCGACGCGGCGGGAAACGCATCGGTCAGCGCGTCGCGTATTTCCTTAGCGCACAGGATTACTAAGTCCTCGTCCATACCTGAAACGGCGGCGCAGTGAAGCTCCGCGAACGGCGGCGCGCCGGATAACTGACGCAAGTGGATTTCGCGCTCATAAAACGCGTCATAGTCCTGAGCCGCCGCGAAGCGGATAACCTCGTTTTGCGGCGTAAATGTCTGGATTACGGCTCTTCCGTCTTTATCGCCGCGACCGGCTCTGCCCACGACTTGCGTAATCAGCGCGAACGTACGCTCCTGCGCCCGATAGTAGCCGGCGTAAAGCGAGTTATCCGGGTTGATTACCCCGACGAGTGTAACATTAGGGAAGTTAAGCCCTTTAGTAATCATCTGCGTGCCAATCAGCACCGGGATTTTATCGTCGCTGAACTTTTTCAGCAACGCTTCGTGAGGATTTGCGGCGTTAATTGTGTCTGTGTCCATTCGGAGCGTACTAACTCCGGGGAAAACCAAGTGAAACTCGTCCTCAACTTTTTGCGTACCCGTACCGATAAATTTCAAAATACCGTTACATTGCGGACATCTGGGCGGTAACGGCTCAGAGTACCCGCAATAGTGGCACATAAGGCGGCGGTTAGCGGTATGGTATGTCAGGTTAACACTGCAATCGGGACAGGTGAATGTCTTGCCGCATTCGGGGCAAGCGACGATAGCGTTGGCTCCGCGCCGATTGATGAAAAGAATAGATTGTTCGCCGCGTTCAAGGTTTTTCTCAACTTCTGTCCGCAAGGTTTGGCTTAACGCTCCTCCCCCGCCCTCTTTTAGCTCGCGCTTCATATCAGCAATTATTACTTTCGGCAACGGCTTAGTATTGTAACGAGCCGGAAGTACGGACAGCCTGTAACGTCCGGTTTTTGCGGCTAACATACTTTCAATTGACGGAGTCGCAGAACCCAACAGCAGCATAGCCTTACGCTGTACACAACGGAATTTAGCGATGTCCTGAGCGTTATAGCGCGGTACGCTGTCGGACTGGTAGGTTTGCTCCTGCTCCTCGTCTATGATGATAATTCCGAGTCTGTGAACAGGCGCGAACACTGCGGAGCGCGTTCCGACTACAACGACCGCGTCGCCTGCGCGAATGCGCCGCCACTCGTCGTAACGCTCACCGACCGATAAAGAACTGTGTAATACCGCGACGCGCTCTCCGAAATGTTTGGAGAACAGCGCGGTAAATTGCGGAGTTAACGCGATTTCGGGTACGAGTACAATCGCGCCGCGATTGTGTTCAAGCGCCGCGTTAATTAGTTTTATATAAACCGAAGTTTTGCCGCTTCCGGTAACGCCGTAAAGTAATGCGGCTTCAGGTTTTCCGCTTTCAAGCAACGGTGAAAGCTCGGAGTACGCTTTGGCTTGCTCCGGAGAAAGCTCCGTAACGGTAGGAGTTGTGATTTCGGACACTTTGGGACGGCGTAATACCTCGCGCGGCTCTAGGGAGATAACCCCGCGTTTAGCTAACGCATTAAGACTTGCGGCGGTTACTCCCGTAAAGTAGCATATATCCTCAACGGAAGTTTCACCGGATTCGGCAAGAAATTTGAGAATCGCGCGGTGATTCGCGGAGCGCGTAACGTAATCCGCGGCTTCCTCCGCGGAAATCGCGAGCGAAGCGATTTTAACCGTTTTCTCTTTTATTCTGCGTTCCGGACGTTTCTGCGAATCGGCAGAATCTCTAAACCAGATTCCGGTCGGCAGCATAGCTTTAATCGCGGAGTAGTAAGTACAGTAAAACCGCGCCTTCATAAACTT
>JAISKY010000062.1 GCA_031260745.1 Oscillospiraceae bacterium | reverse complement strand
GTCTGCCCTCCAGCATAAAAACCGTGAATACTACTCCGAAGATAAAGAACGAGGGCATCGCTCCGTTGTAGCCTCCGCCCACGAAAAATATGAACGGGAAAACTAGCAAAAATATGATAATTATCGTAAGTATATAGCAAAGCCGGTATCGTCCGCTTTTAGAGGCGTACCACATCAGACCGTACGCAACGAAGCCGGCTAAGATGTTCGCGCCTATGCTTAATATGTTCTCGCCGTTTACGATACACGTTATAGTAGAAATAAAGCAGATAGAAATCCCGCCCATTGCCAGCACATTAAACAGACGCACTCTGAAATCAAGCCGGTTACTCAGGAATTTGTCGCGTATACGGAAAATCGCTTTTAACATTCCGCGGCTCCTCTCGCGTTAGTGTGGAAATATTCCTCAATTACTATTATATTCGCTAAAGTGAGCGATGTCAAGCGGTTTCGACACAATTTGCGTTTCTAAGACGCGGCTTTTCCGTTTATCAACAAAGAATGATTTTAATGTAACGCTATAAATTGAATCCTCCGCTAAGGGATATTTTTGCGTATCTGCATTTGAACACACATCGGGGACCTTGAAAAGTTCCCCGATGTGTATGTTTATGACTTCTTGACGCAGGTCAACGACGGACACGCGAGGTTGCTCCGGCATTTCACCTTGTAAGTCCGAGTACCGCCATAATTTCTTCCTCGCGCTTACGCATACGCTTAGCGTCGCGTTTATTCGTCACGTGGTCGTAGCCCAGCAAGTGCAGCGCGGAGTGTACCGCGAGATACGCCGCTTCGCGCTCCGTTGAGTGACCGTATTCTCTCGCCTGACGCTTAACTTTGTACACGCACAGAGCAATGTCGCCGCCGCCTTGAGCGTCGGGAAACGAAAGCACGTCCGTAACCTTGTCCGTATCGCGGAACTCACGGTTAAGCCTCCGAATTTCTCTCCGCGAACACAGCAGTACGCTAACGCGCCCGACGGAATCTTCCGCGCCTAGCGCGGCGGAAACCGCCGTTCGGAGTAGCTTGTCCGAGGTCACGCGATGAACTCCGCGTTCGCGCCGGATTTCAATACGGCTCATTACGATTTTCCTCTGCCCGCCGGACGACTGCCGGTACGCGGCGTTCCGGCGATTTCATAAGCGGCGATTATCTTCTGCACCAACCTATGACGCACCACGTCCGCGTCTGTCAGATTGACAAGCGCGATGTCGTCAATGTTTTTCAGTACCTTAACCGCGTCTTTAAGTCCGCTGATTTTGTCCGGTGGCAAATCAATTTGAGTAACATCACCCGCTATAACAGCTTTGGAATTTTGACCAAGCCTTGTCAGGAACATTATCATTTGCTCCCGCGAAGTATTCTGAGCCTCGTCAAGTATAATAAAGCTGTCGTCTAAAGTTCGTCCGCGCATATATGCCAGCGGAGCGACCTCTATGTTGCCGCTTTCAACATATTTTTTGTAATTTTCCGAGCCGAACATATCAAACAGCGCGTCGTTAAGCGGTCTTAGGTACGGGTCAACTTTGCTCTGCAAATCACCCGGCAGAAATCCCAGGCGTTCGCCCGCCTCCACGGCGGGACGCGTTAGGACAATGCGGTTAACCCGCTTCGCGCGGAACGCCGTAACCGCGCTTGCGACCGCCAGGTACGTTTTACCCGTACCGGCGGGTCCGACCGCGATTGTCACCGTATTTTTAGTAATCGCTTCTACATACTTTTTCTGTCCGAGCGTTTTGCCTTTTATCGGCTTGCCCTTAGCGGTCACGCACACAATATCGCCGGACAGAAATTCTCCGATTTTCTCCGAGTTCCCCGCCTTAGCTAAACCCGCGATATACTTCGCGTCCTGAGCTGAAATCGCTTCGCCCCTAGCCGCAAGGCTTAGTAAGCCCTCAATCGCTTTTTCAGCGTACTGCACATTTTCCGCGTCGCCGCTGATGTGAAGTTGAGATTCCCTGTCGTGAACCCTTACGTCAAGCTCACTCTCTATCACGCGCAGATTCTCGTCGAACGAACCGAACACTTCTATCAGGTGTTCAACTCTATCTAAACTTATTGTTTTTTCTGTCATATTTTCCCCTTATTAATAAATCTTTTGTGGTTTGCGGTCATTCGTAAATTTCAACGCTCCTTGTTAATGTTAAAATATCGCCGGATTGTTCGGCGGAGTAGACCTCGCTTATTACTTCAAGCGGCTCCGAGGAAAGCCGCGATTTAAGCTCAAACTCAGCGGACTCCGGACTTATCCGTCCGGCTTCAGGCTCCCATTGCCGAACCGTCACCCGAACCCAACTAAGCGGAAACGAGTACCCGAACAACTCCAGTCGTTTTCTATCTTCTATTATATCACAACTCGCAGGGTAATTTCCAGCGGAAAAGTACAAATTTACGCGAAATTTTCCAAAAACGACCGCGTTTTTTGTAAATTCCTCGCCGGAATATCGTTTCGCGGTATATGTGAGCGGTACTGACGACGAAAATTGCCTGAATGTGGGCTTAGGCGGCTCGAAGTTGGTTATCTTTTCCGGAGGTTTTTTCAATTCGCGGACGATAACCTCGGCTCGGCAGCCGTGAATATTCACCGCGAGATAGGAAAGCTCCGTCAGCCGCGTCAACGCTTTGTTGCTAAGGATTTCCGTATCGACCTCCGGACCGAATGTACCTACTCCGAATCCAAGTTCCTCCAGTGTACGCAGTATCTCGCCAGTTGATACGTTTCCGCCGCCGGTTACGTTTATCTCCCATACGAACATCGACAGATACAC
>JAISKY010000287.1 GCA_031260745.1 Oscillospiraceae bacterium | reverse complement strand
AGAACTCGTTAGCCAAATCGACGTTGGACATCTCAAGTCCGCCGGTCATCATCAAACCGCTGCCTTTACTGCCCGCGATGGTGTAGTTTTTCTCACCCGCGGCGGCGGCGTATCTGTATGTACTGCTTCCGACTTTCTCCATACCCTGATTATTCGGTACGCGGAACAGCGCGACCTGAGCAATCGGGAGTTTCTCGTCGTTGTTAATGTCAAGCCCCCAAACAACGCCGTACTGGTCAACGCTTATTCCGTAGTAACCCTCAAAGTGAATCCTCGAAAGCAACGGCTCAGCTTCACTATAATCGACAAATCCGTCTCCGTTCAAATCGTAGTCAGGAATGTCGTTGCCTAAAGTTTTTTGACCCGTACCTGCGGCATACGCAGTTCCGGTAACATCAACATTTGGATTAACAAATATCGGTTGTGTTAGGTCAGACGCTTGAGAAATAACATTAGCGGGTGTAGTACCACCACCGGGTACGATTGGTGTTGGTTGCAACACTGTAGGTGTGTTCGATAATGCAAACCCTGTTACTAGACCAGATGTTGCATCAACAATCGGTTTGTATTTCTCGTTCCCAGCCCATTTGGTATCCCACTTCCAAACAGTAGTACCGGCGGTAGCACCCGGTTCAAACTCACCGTGCAATCCCGCTTCATAGTCAGGGTCAAGTTTGTAACCCATTACAAACGAACCGTCTGCGGTAACAAAGTTTTCCTCGTTGTCAATGTAGAAGTTACCGGCGCGCGTATAAACGAAGCCTCCGTTTGCCGCGTTTGTATACACTGCTGGAGTCGTTCCGGTTGCCGGAGTAGCAATATCCTGACCGTTTGTGTCAACGATAAAGAAACCGTCGCCGTTTATCATCATATCGGTTGAGTTATCCGACCTTGAGAACGCGGAAACATTAAACATTACGTCAATCGAACCCATTTTAACGCCCAGTCCGATTTGCTGCGGGTTTGTGCCGCCTGACAGCGCGTACTGATTACCCGCCGCGTCAAGATTCATAACGCCCGCCGCGCCGGAACTTGACGTTTGGCTGAAAATGTCCTGAAATACCACGCGGCTTGACTTAAACGCCGCCGTATTTACGTTTGCGATGTTGTTCGCGATTACGTCCATTCGCGTCTGGTGGTTCTTCAGCCCCGAAACGGCTGAAAACAAAGAACGCATCATAACTTTTATTTCTCCTTGATTCCGGTTTCCCGGTAATTTTTACTTTTTACGGATTTTCGTCGTCGTCATCTTCGTCGGGAGGCGACGTATTTTCTATCACGGTGTCAAGCGCCGCTAAAATCGCGTCTAACCTGTCCTGTAACTCCTTAGCGGAGTTGTCCTCTGTACCCTTGACGTTGATAACGTCGCCGGCCGGGAATGTCTTATACGTGCCGTCCGCGAGTTTAACCGTAAGCACAACAACGCCGTTAGCGTCGCGCGTAACGGACTCGACAACTCCGGTATCGCCCGCAATCTTGGGTCGGTAGTTCGGGTTCGGAATCGTCAGCGGTACTTTGTACTCCGCTCCCGCGGCCTGTTTAAGCGCGGCTAACTCCCAATTGTATTCGGGGTTCGGAATCGTCGGTGAAACATACGCCGGATTCGGAATCGTCTCCGGAACGGTATTATTCGTTACCGAGTTATACGCCGGATTCGGAATCGTCGGCGGCACATACGCCGGATTCATAATCTTCTCCGGAATGTTAGCGTGTATCGCCGCGTTATACGCGGGATTGTCAATTATCGGCGGCACGGTGTACGGATTCTCGTTCGTAGCGTCAGCCGCGTCGTCCTCGTCATATTCGGGGTTCGGAATTGTCGGCGGCACATACGCGGGGTTGTCAACCATAACATTCGCGCCGTGGTTCGGGTCGTCAACTTGCACCGTTACCGTCTTGCCAATCAGGTTGTAGGCAATCAGGTTTTCCATCATTGCCGAGGTCGCCGCCTCCGCGCCTCCGACGCCGCCCATATCGAATACGTCGGTAATCTTGGACGCCTCGAAGATGTGTTCGCCGATTTGAGCGTAAACGACTTTATTTTGGGTAAACACGCGGTCAATAGTACCCGCGACCGCGACTTCCATATTGTTATCGTCGCGGTAAACCGCGACCGCGTACTTGCCGACCATACCGTAAGACGTGTATTGCGTCATCGTTTGGTTAAGGCTTTCCATCTGCATAAGCGTGTTAAACGACGCTAGCTGAGCGATAAAATCCGTGTCTTTTTGCGGTTCAAGCGGGTCTTGATATTGCAGTGTCGCCGTCAGCAACTGTAAAAAATCCTCTCTGCCGAGTTCATTTTTCGTGTTTCGCATCGCCTGTTCTTTCAGGTAATCAGAATACGACGGAACTCCGGTTACGCTGGCGAGCGTACTTGTATCTGCCATAGTATTATCTCCTTACGCTAAGTATTCCGTTACTTCCTCGGTTTCGCCCCAGTATGTTTCGTAGGCGTAACCTGAAGTAACCGGGTCCGCGCTCCGCGCTACCTGTACCGGACGGCGTGACTGACGGCCGTTTTCCTGCTGACCTTGATTCGCGTTCTTACCCGCCAAATCGTCCGCGACTCCGCTGTATACGACTTCGGCGGACTCTACTTTCATACCCTTTGAGTTAAGCGAGTCAACTAACTGCCCGATTTGGCTGTTCAGCATTCCGCGTACGTTTTGGTCGTCCGCTGTAACTTTAAGCGTCAGACTGCCCTGAGAACTAAGTACAAGCTGAATCTCGACTTTTCCGAGATGTTCCGGTTTTAGCTGAAGCGTCATCGTGTCCGACTGGCTTCCGCGAATAAGCTCCGCACTTTCCACGATTTTGTCATAAAGCTGATTCGGAGCGACTGTTTGGGTTTGTTCAGACACGCCGACGCTGCCGTTGAACGATTCGTTCGCGGCAACCTGTTTCGGAGCGAGGTTAAATACTGCGGTGTTAACCTCCGGGGTTTTAGTTTCCTCGCTTTTATTGTTCTGAGCGTCGCTGGTATAGTCCTGCGTAGTGTTTGGCGATTCTTTTTCCGATGACCGCGCAATCGGTACGTTGATTTGCAACGCCGGAACGGAATTAGTTTCCGGCTCACCGGATTCGTTTACATTCTCCAAGGGGCGCGAAGCCGCGATTGTTTCGCTGTGTTGTTTTCCGACTTCCGGACTAGCAACTGCCGCGTCTTTAGTCGGCGTTGTAACCGTGTCAGCCGGGATTTCACTCGTATTCGGCATCCGTGCCATCGTTTCAATGTTTTCGTTAACATCAGTTCCCTCGAGAACGGAAACGAACGATTCATTGCCGCTTCCTTGCGGCAATTGCGTGATTTCTGCGAGAACGGAGCTTTTCGGCGCAATATCGGGAATCAGCTCCAAGGTTTCGTCTACGGCGACTGTTTCTTCAACGACGATTTCCTTCACCGTATTATCCGGAGGTTGTTGTATTACCGCGCTTACCGCGGCGACAAGTTCCGCGACTTCCTCCGTAGGCTCAGTATCAATTTCAGCGTGATTGCCGTCCTTGCGCGGAACGGCGGATTTTACTCCTTCACCGCTTGACTTGTACTGACCGGAATCAGTTTTTTCCATCATCTTGGAGAAACCCGAATCCGTTCTGGTCTGACTCGCCGCCGGTTTGATTCCGGCGTTATTTCCGTTCACCGTAGGCGTCGAATTTGTGCCGGGCAGCGAGATTAATTGCATTGGTGTCAAAAGATGTCACCCCCTCTTTATCTATTATCGTCAAGTGAGAATATTAATTTAGGGGTAAAATAAATAATTTGTCAACCAAAATTATCGCCCGAAACCGTTTGTAACTATTTTGACGCCAATTTGCTCTCGAATATTAATATCTAAGTAGTTTATTCGTAATATCAGCGGCTACGCTTGGCTCCATCTGCGCTAATACCTTTGCCGCCGCTTCGGGGAGCATAAAGTATATCACCGCCGCCATATCCTCGGTACTGCTAAGCCTTGACAGAATATTCGCCGCCGCGTCTACGGGATTCATCTTTTCATACACCGCCGCGAGAGATTTCATATCCGCGGTTTCCTGGTCGGTCATAGAGTCCGCCGGACGACGATAGATAGGCGAGCCGCGCTGAGCTTTTAACGCCGCCTCGCGGCTTGAAATGTCTACCTCTTTCGCGTCAAGCTGCGCCGTAAGGTCTTTCAGGCGCGTTTCCTCCGCTTTCGCCGCGTCCTCGCGGACTTTTATTTCTTCCTCGCGTTTGCTAAGGGTTTCTTCGTATTCATATACGGCTCTGTACTCCGGATTTATGGAGTTAATAAACTCGAAAGCCTTTTCCCTAAGCGCGAACATATTGAACACATAAACCAAAAATACGAACGCCGCCAACGCCACTAAAAACATCAGTATCAGCAAAGTCGCCAGCAACCGGTGAGTTTTTCGCTTACCGGCTTTAGCTTCGGCGGGTAAAACCGCCGCTTTCTTCGTTTTTTTATCGGCTTTTTTATCGGCTTTTTTCTTACCGCCTTTTTTTGGCGTTACTTCAACGTCGTCAATTTCGGGCTGTACGGCAACATTGCTATTGTTCATTATGTTTCTCCTAAGAATACTGATTTACTTACTACTCGCGGTTTGAGCTTCCGGCAATATAATCTTCAAGCGCGGCGCGTTCGCTTTTGTCATTCTCCGCGCGCCACTCCGCGTATTGCTCCGCGCGAAGTTTGTCGTAGGCTTTAAGTTCTTTCATCGTCTGAACCAAGCGATTGCGGCATTGCTCCACGTATTGTTCAGCCTCCGCGATTTTCGGGAGCAACTCGGCGCGTTCGTCGCGAATCCGTTCAAGCCACAACGCGTGTTCCTCGAACGCCTGAATCGTCGTCGCGCCGCCGTAACCGTTCATAAGCGCGTCCTCAAGCCGCGCGAGTTCACGCATAAGCCGGTCTAACGCCGCGACTGCTTCGGCAAGCTCCGCTTTTTGCGAGCGTTCCACTGTTTTCTTGTACTCATAAACCCGCTGGAGGCGAAACACAAATCTTTTCATCGCTTATTCGTCCTTAGTCGCGGTTCCGCGGCGCGGAGCCAACATTGTTTTGAGCTTTTGCTGAGTATCGTCAAACTCCGCGCTTTCTTTTGATTCCTGACGCAAAAATGTCTGTATCGCGGGGTGAAGTTTAATGGAGTTGTCAATTTCGGGATTCGCGCCGGATTTATACGCGCCGATGTTAATCAGGTCCTCGGCTTCGTTGTAGACCGCCATCATATTTTTAACGGTTCCGGCAAGTCCGTAATGCTCTTTAGTAACAATTTCAGGCATTACGCGGCTTACGCTGGCAAGTATGTCTATCGGAGGGTAATGATTGGAGTTCGCGAGCTTTCTCGACAAAACGATATGTCCGTCAAGTATGCCGCGAGCGGTGTCCGCGATTGGTTCGTCCATATCGTCGCCGTCAACCAATACCGTGTAAAGCCCAGTTATACTGCCCTTGTCGGAGTTGCCGGAACGCTCCAGTAACTTAGGCATTATCGTATATACGCTGGGCGGATAACCGCGGCTTACCGGAGGTTCTCCGGTCGCCATACCTATCTCGCGCTGAGCGTGGCTAAACCGCGTCAGGCTGTCCATCATCAACAGAACTTTAAGCCCTTTGTCGCGGAAATATTCGGCTATCGCCGTACCGACAAGCGCGGCTTTCAGGCGAAGCAACGCGGGTTGGTCGCTTGTCGCGATTACCACTACGGAGCGTTTCAAACCTTCCTCGCCTAAGCTATCCTCTATAAAATCGCGAACTTCGCGTCCGCGCTCACCTACCAATGCTATTACGCTTATGTCCGCTTTCGCGTATCGCGCCATCATTCCGAGCAACGTACTTTTTCCGACTCCGGAACCCGCGAAGATTCCTAAACGCTGACCTACTCCGACAGTCAGCAACGAGTCAATTGAGCGTACTCCAAGCGGCAGTACGTCCGTGATTCGGTCACGCGCCATCGGGTGAGGCGGAGCCGCTTCAACGGGGTAGTACGTTTCCGGAACTATCGGCGGTAAATCATCGTAAGGCTCGCCCAACGCGTTGATTACTCTGCCGAGCAAACTCATACCTACGCCGACTTTCAGCGATTCGCCCGTAAAGCGAACGATACTTCCGAACCCGACGCCCTCAAGACTTCCGTATGGCATCAGCAAAGTTTTCTCGCCGCGAAACCCGACGACCTCCGCGCGTATTGCCGCTCCGGCGGTGCTTATTATTTCGCACAAATCGCCGACCTTAGCCGCAGGACCGCTGACCTCGACACTAAGCCCGACCACCTCCGTCACGCGCCCGCAGCGTTCAAGCGTCTGTATGGAGTTAACCGCCTCGCGGTATTTTAGTAAATTCATCTCGTATTTTCCTCAGTTGAGTTTCAAAGCTAGCGTCTATCGTCTGTCCCTCGTAGTCAAAAATCGTGTCAACCGGAGTAAAATTCGATTCGCTCGCGCCAAGTTCTTTCAGCGCCTGTTTAATAAGAGCCTCTTGTCCGCGCTCAAAATCCGTACCGAATATCTTCTTTACTATATCAAAACAAAAACTAACTATTTCGTCCTCTTGTCTTGCCAAAGCCTGAGCCTTAGCTTCGCCGATTTCCTGTAAAGCCTTGTTAACCAAGTCCTTATCGCTGTTACGCAACTCAATAAGCGCAAGGTCTGCGGAGGCTTTGCCCTCGCTGTAACCCAACTCGTGAGCATCAGCTTTGATTCGCTCCGCTTCAGCTTCGGCGTCGGCTTTTATGTTGTCCGCTTCAGTCTGAACAGACGTAACGATTATTCCGAGTTCCTCCTGACGCACCTTTATTTGGGTGTTCAGGCTTTCGAGTTTTAGCTCCATCGCTTCCGCGACCGCGTCATAGTCGGGACGACTTTCTTCCTCCGCGGGTTCAGCGGCTACGGATTCCTCCGGAAGTTCCAACTCCGTTGTTTCTTCTTCGGCGGTTGGCGTAGTGTCAATTATTCTTACTGATTCGCGCGGAATCCTAAACAATTAAATCATCTCCCTCACCGCGGGCGACGATGATTTCTCCGTCGTCCTCAAGTTTACGGACTGCGGCGACTATACGCTGTTGAGCTTCTTCTACGTCGCGTACGCGTACAGGTCCCATAACTTCCATATCGTCTTTGAGCATTTCCTGCAAGCGCGAGGAAATGTTGCTGAAGATAATCGCGCTGACTTCCGGCGACGCCGTCTTTAGCGAAATCGCGAGGTCTGAATTGTTGACCTCTTTAAGTACGCGCTGAATCGCCTGATTACCGAGTTTCGCTATATCCTCGAATACGAACAGACGTTTGCGGATTTCCTCGGCAAGTTCGCTGTCGTGCATATCAAGGCTTTCGAGTATACGGCGCTCTGTTCCGCGGTCAAGCGCTTGTATGATATTAACGATGGAATCAATACCGCCGACCGCGACTTGGTCCTGATAGCCCATACTGGTAATCTTACGTTCAAGTATCCGCTCCGCATCGCGTACGTATTCCGGCGACGTCGTACCCATATACGCTATGCGCGAAGCGATGTCGCTTTGACGGTCGGGAGGTAAACTTGCGACAATCGCCGCCGATTGTTTAGGGTCAATGTAACTTAGCACCAACGCTATTGTCTGCGGGTGTTCGTTATGTATTACGTTCAGAATCTGTGTACTGTCAGCCTTACGTATGAAATCGAACGGACGCACCTGCAACGTGGACGACAGTTTGCTGATTAGCTCGTTAGCGCGCTCCACTCCGATTGCGCTTTCAAGCACCTCGCGGGCGTAATCAATGCCGCCCTCCATAAGGTACTTCTGGGCAAGGCACATATCGTAAAACTCTTTGATTATCATATCGCGAACATCAGAGTCAACGCGCCTTGTCGTAGTGATACTGAGCGTCATTTGGCTGATTTCTTCTTCGTTCATGTGCTTGTAAAGCTCGGCGGAATAGTCCTTACCGAGAGAAATCAGCAAAATTGCCGCTTTCTCTTTAGCGGTTAACGCTTCAACTGCTTCCATTGTATATTAATCCTCCGATAACCAGTTTCTTAGCATAGCGACGGCAGAGGCCGGGTCGCGCTCGATAAAGTCCTCAAGCTCCAAAAGGAAGTCAGATTTGCTCGCGCCCGCGTCAATCGGGTTAACCGGCATACCGTTCTCGTCCACACTGTTCTCGTCAAATTCTTCGGTAGGCGTTTCGTCGTCGACAAGGTAGTCGATTCCTCCGCCCGGCACATAACCGTAAACTCCCGCGGCGGCAAGCGCGGCGGCGGCTTCGGCGGTCATTTGAGCCGACAGCGCCTTAGCTTCTTCCTCCATACGCCGGTTGTATATCCTCGTTATAGATATTAGCATAAACGCGAATAGCGCAACCGAAAGGAGTATGCAAATAATAATAACAATTAGTTTCATAAGCTCTTTTTGCTGTTGTTTCGCCAGCACCTCAGCCTGTAAAGTTAATAAATCCTCGGCCTCGCTGTTCTCCTGGAACGGCAGTCTCGCGACATTTACGGTGTTCGGCGTAACGCCAATTGCTCCTCCTACCAAATTCTTAACTTCCGCGCTGTAATCGTCCGGGAACATATTGCTGTCAAGCGATACCGAAACCGTTAATTTTTCGATACTTCCCGGAGCGGCTTCGGTAAGACTGTGTATCTCGTTTAGCTCGTAGTTGATTTCCTCTAAGGCCTTGCGATATTCCTCGTCGTCGGAGATTTCTCCGTACGGATATTCCGCCGTGCCAAGTCCGTTAGTGTCCGTACCCGGAATATCACCCGTGTTAAATCCAGGACGTACAAGCTCTAAAAGTCTTGACGCGGAAATCGCGAGTCCCTCCGTCATATCCTCGACCGGAGGCGACCATACCGTAGTTTCCGTAGTTTTAGTATCGAAGTTCAAAACCGCGTCTACCTGAACTCTGAAGCCGCCGAATCCAAAAATCGGCATCAGGATTTTACTGGCTTGCTCCCCAAGCATTTCCTGAAGCTCGTGTTTGAACGCAAGCTGGTCGCTTATATCCGTAAGCAACGGCTTTTCCGTCAGGTCATAATGATTATAATTCGTATCAATAATGTAAATATTTTCTTCCGAAATATCAGGAACCGCGCCTTTAACATAATCAATAATAGCGCGTACTTCGTCGGTGGTAAGTTTACGTCCTCCGGCGACCCTAAGCTCAATCGACGCTTTCGCGGGTTGTACATTTGTAAGCGAACCTACGAACGACGAGCGTTCCGGAAGCGTAACGATAGGCCAAGCGTCCTCGACTGGACCGCCCTGAATCAACGCGGTTCGGATAAGCGAACCGATTGTATATTGAAGGTATACGCGGCGGTCTTTATCCGTAGCCGTCATATTATTGACGAACCCCGAATACATAAGGTAGTCAAACCCGTCCTCTTTAAGGCTTTCCTCGTTGGCAAGCCTCATCGTCAGACTGGAAACCTGGTTGGCTTCGACAAGTATCGTACCGCCGTCACGGGTTTTGTACGGAACCTGCAATTCGTCAAGCACGGCTAAGACCTTACCCGCTCTCGCTGACGAAAGTCCCTGATACAGCACATCATACTCTGTCCTGCTAAGGAAAAACGCCAAAATTAGGCAAAGCAATACAATTGCTCCCGCTATTATGCCGAAACGTATGCGTTCACGCTGCGTCAGCTTTGAAAAAAACGCTCTTATCGAGTTCAGCATGGACTCTAGCAAATTACGCATTTGTACTGATATTCTCCATTCAATCTCTGCTACGACATAATATAACACAAATCTCACCAATTTGCAACAACCAATTTACCATAACGCGAAAATTCAGGAAAAAATATTGCAAAATCATCAGAATATTATAAATATCGCAAAGTTTCTCGCGGCTATTTCATACACTTTGTTTATTGCGCGTTGTTTGTATGGTTGACTTTTAGCTGATAATATGTTAATATAACAATATTATATTAAAAGGTATATATTCGCAATACAAAAACATCTGAAAGGAGCAAAATATTATGCACACTCACGAACATTCGCGCGAGCATTCACACCCTCACACTCACGAGCATACTCACGAACATTCTCACGAAGGTGAACATTCGCATACGCACGGGGACGACCAATCCGAGGTTATGGCGCTCCTGAAATATATGGCGTCGCATAACTACTCGCACGCGGCGGAACTGAAAGAAATGGCGGAGCGATTGCGTTCCGACGGTCGTAAATCGTCCGCAGACCGCGTAATTCAAGCCGCGGAGTACCTTACCGACGCGGGAGCGGAGCTTGATGAAGCTATCAAACTATTCGGCGGGGAGGAATAATCTATGTGCCTTTCTACAGCATACCTTAAAAAGCCCGACGGCGAGCGTACCCTTATTATGAAAAACGTCAGCAATGTCCGCATTGACGGGCAAACCGTAGTTCTGTCAGACATCTTGGGCGCGGAAACTCCGATTCCGGGTACGCTTGCGTATGCCGACCTGATTAACGGGCAGCTTGAGATTAAATCGGCGGCGTAGTAACATCGTAAACGGGCGGACTCACAGGTTCGCCTATACAACGCGAACAGATGTATCAGCCGCAAATATAAGGAGATTGCAAATGCCGGAAATATTGCGTGTCGAGGGTTTGAAAAAAACTTTCACGCTCTCCGCGAAACAGCAAAAGCTGGAGAAAACCAGAAGTAAAACCAAAGTCGCCGTAAACGACCTGTCGTTCACGGTGAATGAGGGTGAGATATTCGGATTGCTCGGTCCAAACGGGGCGGGTAAGACCACTACGCTTAGAATGTTGGCTACGCTGATTAGGCCGGACTCCGGCGACGCGTTCCTGGACGGGTTCAGCGTCAAAACTCAGCCCTACGAGGTACGCAAGCTGATTGGGTTTCTGACCAGCGAACTTAAACTTGAGGAGTTTTTTACTCCGAACTATCTGTTCGATTTTTTCGCGAATCTGCATAACGTAGGACGCGCCGCCCGCGAAGCGCGCAAGGCTGAGCTGTTCGCGACTTTCGGAATCGCGGAGTTCGCGGAGGTCAAAGTCGCGAACCTCTCCACCGGTATGAAGCAAAAGGTGTCGCTCGCGCTCGCGATTATCCACGACCCTAAGATAATCATCTTCGACGAGCCTACTAACGGTCTGGACGTACTTACCGCGAAAACCGTCACCGATTTCCTGTTGGAGCAGAAGGCAAGCGGCAAGACGATTGTCGTATCCACGCATATTTTCAGTCTGGTCGAGAAAATCTGCGACCGAGCCGGAATTATCATTGACGGCACAATGGCGGTTTGCGATACTTTATCCGCGCTGACCGCGGATAAATCGCTTGAGGACAAATTCTTCGATATTTATTCGGAAAGCGTGGGTGACGAGCAATGAACAAAAACATTATTACCATAATGAAAAAGGAGTTCGCTCGTTTCTTCGGCGACGCGCGAATGGTTGTTACCGCTCTGATTTTACCGGGGCTTATGATTTACGTGGTTTACTCGTTTATGGGCGTCGCGATGAAAGATATGTTTATGCCCAGCGACGACCATACTCCGGTACTTAACGCGGTTAATTTTCCGCAGTCAATCGCGAAAATTGCTCCGCAATACGGATTCGAGGTTAACGCTGTCACAGATACCGACGAAATCAGAACTCAAATCGGAAACAAGGAAACCGACATATTAATAGTATTCCCGGAAAAGTTCGACGAAAGTGTTGAAAGCTACGACACAAAACTTTCAAGCGTGAAGCCTCCGAATATCGAGATTTATTACAACTCGGTTAATCCCGATTCGTCCGAAGCGTACGGTTTAGCGGTAAGTATGCTTGACGAGTACGAAGCGTCGCTGTCGAACAAATTCGACATAAACCGCGACGTAGTTTCGGATTTGGCTACGAACGAGGACGTAATGGCGTTCTCCATCGCGTCTTTGTTGCCGTTCCTGCTGACAATGCTGATGTTCACGGGGTGTATGAGTCTTGCGCCGGAATCCATCGCGGGCGAGAAAGAACGCGGCACAATCGCCACGATTCTGGTTACTCCTATTAAGCGCAGTGAGCTTGCCATCGGCAAAATGCTTAGTCTGGGCGTACTCGCGTTCCTGTGCGGATTGTCAAGCGTAATCGGTACGTTCGTATCTCTGCCGAAAATGATGATGCTTGACGAATCCGGTATAGATATGAACATCTACGGAGCGGTGGACTACGTACTGATTGCGCTGATAGTTCTTTCGACGATTCTGATGATAATCGCGGTGATTTCGATTATTTCCGCGTTCTCCAAGACGATTAAGGAAGCGGGAACAAGCGTAACTCCGCTGATGATTGTCGTAATGGTCGTAGGGATAAGCTCTATGTTCGGCGGCGGCGCCGCGACCGAAATAACGTACTACTTAATACCGCTGTACAACAGCGTTCAGGCTATGAGCGGAGTTTTTTCGTTCAACTACTCAATGACAAACGTGCTTGTCGCGATTATCAGCAACGTAGTGTACGCCTGCGCCGGAGGTTTTATCCTAACGCGTATGTTCAACTCCGAAAAGGTAATCTTCTCCAGATAATTCCCTGCGCGGATAACGGGATTTGCATTGTTATTACCGTAAACAGTAAGCATACAAATCTGAGCGCAATAAACTACCGCGGCGGGTTAACCGTCGCGGTTGCGTTTCGAGTTATTCTTTACCTTTGTTATACTCCGCGATTGCTTCCTCTTGCTTTTTCGCGCCCTTGCCGCAGTGAGGCGCGGACAGCTTACAGTTTTTGTCGCACTCGCCGCAATTTAGGGTTTCCAGGTACGCTTTGAGCGCCGGGTCGGTGATTTCCGCTCCGTGAGAATGACCGCCGCCGTGGCGCTCTCCGTGTTCACCGTGAGGTTCGCCGTGAAAATCCGTATGCGAATGTTCAAATCCCGGAGCGCCGGACCCGCGTCCTCCGTGGAATCCGCCGCCGCGCGGTCCGTTTCCGTGTCCGAAACCTCCGTGATGTCCGTGTCCGTGACGCTCCGAGTCGTTAACCTCGCGCTCCTGTCTCCACGCTCCGTGCAGTTTTTCAAGCAGAGCGATAAGCGTAGTTTTTTCCTCGTCGGTCAGAGCGGAAAACATCGCTTCCGCGGCTTCGGAGCGTAAATCACCGTATTCGGCGGCGAATTTTCTGCCCGCGTCGGTGATTGCGACGTTAACGGCGCGATTGTCGTTTTCGTCCTTTGTACGGGTGATGAAGCCCGAGTGTTCGAGCTTGCCAAGCAGTTCGCTGAGCGAACCCGCTCTAACTCCGAGCTTTTCAAGCAACTCCTTCTGACTGATAGGCGCGTCGGCAAGCAATGATAAAACATAGACTTGTCCGTGACCGCCGCCTGTTCTTTTATGCTGTCCGCGCCCCGCGAAATGCGCTCCGCGTTGAAACAGCATAAAGAGTTTTTCCGATTGTGTAAGATTTTTCATTGTAAAAATCAACCTTTCATAATTAAAATATTTATGTACCTAACTAATATAATAGCACAACATTTCGCGCTTGTCAAGGCGCCAAAGCAAAAAGTTCACAATTTTATTGGAAAATTTCTCGCCGTTTTTCATAATCCGCTCATATTTTTACGTTATAATTGCGTCTTGGAGGAGGAGTGATATAAATGTCAATTGAGATTTTCAGCCGTTACGAGAACAAATATATGCTTGACGCGGAAACTT
>JAISKY010000240.1 GCA_031260745.1 Oscillospiraceae bacterium | reverse complement strand
ATTACAGATTATGGAGCTTACAAACGAGCACATATCGAGTTTGTTTGACGAGGCGGTGCAAAATAAAGAAAGCTATAAAAACCAGATACTAGGCTACAGAGACAGCTTCGGCAAAATATTCTCCGTCGTTCGCAATCTGGATACCGAGGTTCAGGAAAACGTAATGTCGGAGGCCATCAGCGTCCTTGAGGATTTGCTTGATACTCAGTCAATCGCCGTGTACTCCATCGACGCGAACGGCGTATACGCCAGGTTAACAGTACGCTCCAGAGCGTTGACGGACGTCGCGGAGAAGTCAATAAAACTGTCGGAATACGCCGCCGTTACGTCTGAAATCTCTCCCGGCCGCGTATGGTTTAACCGCGACTTGCTCCCTGGCTATCCTATGTACTGCGCTCCGATATACAGCGAAAACCGTATCATAGCCTTGGTTATGATAAACAAAGTCCGTACCGACCAAATGAGCCTGTATTACAGCAATATGGTTATGATACTGTGCGGGCTAATTCAGGACGCGTTAGCGCGCGCCATCAAGTCAAACCGCGAGAACGAAGAAAAAATGTACTTACACGGTACGCGGATAATGAAAACGGACGCGTTCGCGGAGGTCTACAAAGCCAACCTTAATCTCGCGGAGCAGGAAAAGATTCAGCTCAGAACAATAGTGGTTGAAGCTCACGGTCAGGATTTATCGGAAGTAAGCAGCAAGCTGGAAAACTGCGTGCGTGAAACAGATTCAATCGGTATGCTTTCAAACGGAGTTTACGGAATTTGCCTTACGCAGATTACCAATGACGATTTGCAGAAAGTGCTGCGGCGGCTTTCAAACGGCGGAATGGTCGGAGTTCAGTCCGACGCGCTAAGCGGGTTAAACGCGGGGGTGGAGGTTTGAGTATTCTGCTTATCGTCGCGGCCGCTCACGCCGCTATTTGCGTACTCTGGATATTGTTCGGTATTCGCGAACTTAAAGCGGGAAACAGTTTTACGCTTGTGGTTCTTCCGCTCGTGGCGTTAGTTCCGCTGTTCGGAGCATTATGCGCGTTTATATCGCTCTCGGAAAACAAGCGTCCGTTAGAAATACCGGACGACGACCTTAGCGTGTTCAACGAGTCCGAAGCGGACGTGCTTGCGTCCGGCGTCCAGTCGGGAAACCCGGTTCCGATTGAGGAAGCGTTGGAGGTTAACGACAGCAGAGCGCGTCACGACCTGATGATGCAGATTATCAGACACGACCCCGGAAGCCAGATAGACGTACTGCGAATGGTTAGACTTGGAACCGACTCTGAAGCCGCGCACTACGCGACTACGGCGATAATGGAGATTCAGCGGCAGTTTGATATTTCCATTCAGGAAATCGAAGCCGATTTACGTAACGAGCCGGATAACGCGGAGTTACTTGACAAGTATATTGAAACGCTTCACAATTATATTAAAAGCGGGTTGTTGCAGGGCGGCGCTTTGGAGCGTCAGCGTAAATCTTTTGACGAAGCGTTGGAGAAAAAGCTGACATTAGCTCCGAACTCAAAAAGCTCGTATATTATGGCGGCGGAAAACGCGCTCGCGCTTGAAAAATATTCGTACTCTGCGGCTTTGGCTCGTAAACTTCGCGAGTTGTGGCCTCACGACGAAGTCGGCTGGATTAAAGCTCTGGACGTAATTATGGCGTCAGGCGACGCCGCGGGTAAACGCGAGTTTGAATCGGAACTCCAAAATTCCGAAGTAAGGTGGTCCAGAGACGGCAGACAATATATAGATTTTATCTTTATCGGAGGTATAGCGGAATAATGTCAAATACTATAAGTCAAAAAATGACATTTATGCTTGCGACCGTATTTTTGCTGTTTTGCCTGCTTGCCGTTTTGATACTGGTGGAACGCAGAGGCGTAATGTATGCCGGAGATTCGGGCGCGAACTCGCTGTTTATCCCGGAAAACGCCGATGTTTCGGCTGATGTCGCTCCCGGCGTAACGTGCCTGCTGATATATAATTCGTCGGAGGCGTTCAGCAAGGAGCAACTGGATAATATTGAGTTTACGCTTAACGAAATGAGGGTAGGATATACGGCGTTTGATACTCACGTAGCTGCTGAAATGCCGTCGTTCGAGCCATACAAAACTGTTATATTCTCTACGATAGATTACGAAAACGTATCCATCGAATTTATGTACGAACTGTTTGATTGGGTTGACGCGGGCGGCGGAGCGCTTTTTACCAATACAATCGACAATCCTATGATTATCTCTATGTTCGCTAACAGACTCGGTATCAAAAACGACCAGTGGGAATGGACGCCTCAAGATAAGTGTATTATCGTTTCGGATTTCTTGGCGGGCGCCGAGGGTCTGGAACTTCAATGGAGTAACGAAGATTCGTTCAGGTTCGGCGGTAATTACAAACTGGACGACAGTTGCATTGTACATATTCAATCAACCGGCAACGAAGGCGAAACGGCGATGGTTTGGGAACGCGCTTTAGGTAACGGCACAATTATCGTCAACAATAACGATGCAGCTCTAACGCGGTGGTCGCGTGGATTAATCTCTGCGGAATATAGTTTACTTGAACCAATAGTGGCGTGGCCGGTAATAAACGCCTCCGTATTTTTCCTGGACGATTTTCCGGCTCCGGTACCGGATGGTTACAATGAATATGTTCAGCGCGATTACGGTACGACGATGGAGTATTTTTTCGTTAACGTCTGGTTTCCCGATATGATTGAAATATCCTCGCGGTACGGTATTAAGTATACCGGAGGGCTTATCGAAACATACGAGGACAATGTTACGCCGCCTTTTTCCAGCAATACTGCTAAAGAGAGAATTGAGTATTTCGGGAAAATGCTATTAAACGAGGGCGGCGAAATTGCGGTACACGGATACAATCATCAGTCAATAGTGCCTGTCGGTTATAACTATCACGGCGAACTGCACTACAAGCAATGGAGAAATATGGACGATGCGGCTGAAGCGTTGAGTGAACTTATGCGGTTTTCAAACGAGGTGTTCCCGGATAATCCACTAAAATCATATATTCCGCCGTCCAACGTACTCAGCGTTGAGGGCAGACAAATGATTGCGGAGCGATTCCCGCAAATAAACACTATAGCCGGCATTAATATCGACAATATTTTCGGAGGTAGTGATGAATTCGGTATTGACAAGTACGGATTTATTACTCTGCCGAGAGTTTCAAGCGGATTTTATATTGATGACGACCTCTTTTGGAACATAATAAGTGAGGTTAATCTGCATTTTGTTAATACTCACTTTGTACACCCTGACGATGTGGTTGACGTAGACCGCGGCGCGGAAAAAGGCTGGGAATGGCTGAGAAGCCAATACGCCGGACTGATAAGCTGGATAAGCGAATTTCCTTTGAGGAATATGACGGCTCAGGAAGGCGCGGGCGCGGTTCAACGATTCGACAGACTTACGCTGAATTCTACGACGTCCGACGGAAAACTCTCGCTTAGAATCGGCGGATTCTATGACGAAGCGTGGCTTTTGGTGAGGATTAACAAAGGTACGCCCGGCGAGGTATTCGGCGGTACGCTGACAAACGTGGACGGAAATCTTTATCTGCTGAAAGCGGATTCGTCGTATGTTGAAATATCCTTAGATGGAGTGTGATAATCTTTGCGGATATGTATGATACTTGAGGGCAGTTACCCTTATGTCAGGGGCGGCGTTTCGTCGTGGACTCACGGGTATATTCAGGCGTTCCCGGAATGTGAGTTCGTTCTTTGGGTTATCGGCGCGGACAGCGAATCGCGCGGTAAATTTAAGTACGAACTTCCTCCGAATGTGGTCGAGGTACGCGAAGTTTTTCTGAATGACGCGTTTGTTATGACAAATGAAAAGAAGAAGATTCCGCGTTTTACCGCCGAAGAAAAAGACGAATTTCTTAACCTGCTGAGATTTAAGGACCCCGACTGGCCGACAATATTTGAAAGCGCCGCTCGCGGTAGCCTTGACCCTACGGCGTTTTTAACCAGCGAGCTTTTCCTGAACGAGATAAATACTTTGTGCGAAACAAGATACCTGTACATACCGTACTCGGATTTGTATCACACGATGAGGTCGATGCTGCTACCGTTGCTGTATTTGCTGGTACAGGATATACCCTACGCCGACATATACCACACCGCGGTAACCGGCTACGGCGGAATACTCGGCAGTATTGGCGCGTGGAAGAACAAAAAACCGTTCGTGGTAACGGAACACGGAATCTACTCCCGCGAGCGCGAGGAAGAAGTTATTCGCGCGGGTTGGGTAAAGCCGCATTTGAAAGACCTGTGGATTGATTTGTTCGCGATGTTTTCAAGGTGCGCGTATATTCGCGCTCAGCGCGTAACGGCGCTGTTCGGCAGCGCGGGTCAAATTCAGGGACAGTTAGGCTGCTCCGCGGAGAAACGCCGTGTTATCGGCAACGGTATCCGCACCGAAGTTTTCGGGGCTATTCCGCGCAAAGAACCGGACGGTACGGTGGACATCGGAGCTGTCGTAAGGATTGCTCAGATTAAGGATATTAAGACGATGATATACGCGTTCGCGGAGTTGAAAAACAGCGTGTCTGACGTCAGGCTTCATATTTTGGGCGACGTGGACGACGAGGAATATTCCGACGAATGCAAACGCCTTACGGAATATTTGGGAGTATCCGGAATAGCGTTTGTCGGTAACGTGGACGTGTCCAAGTATATGACGAAACTCGATTTTTCGATACTGACAAGCATATCCGAGGGACAGCCTCTCGCGTTGTTGGAGTCAATGGCGGCGGGATTGCCGGTAGTTTCTACTGACGTCGGCGCGTGCCGCGAACTGATAGAGGGCGGCAAAGGCGACAACTTAGGCGATTGCGGAATTGTCTGCCCGCCGATGGACGCGGAATCACTGGCAAGCGCGATGAAACGGCTGTGCCTAAGTCCGCAGTTAAGAGAAAAAATGGGGCAAATAGGCAAAGCGCGAACCGCGGCTTATTACAATTACGGCAAAATGGTTGAGGCATATAAAAACCTGTACGCGGAAGTATCGGGAAGGTGGTAAAATGGCGGGAATAGGATTTGCGCTGAATAAACTGCTCAGACGACGCGGAGTTATCTCCTACGTCAGCTTTTACGGCGCGGCGACCGTAGTTTACACGGGACCGCTTCTGCTTGGGTTTTTAATGCTGTATATGGTGAATATAGTTACGGCGGCTATGGGCGTAGGTCAGTTTGAGAAAGATACTATTGTCGTGATGATAAGTTATTCGCTGATTGCGTCTGTCGTGATAAACAGTTTGATGTCGCTGGTAACTACGCGGTATACCGCCGATATGATATATACGAACCACACCGACAGGATTCTGCCCTCTATGTACGGCAGTTTGGCTATTCAGCTACTGCTGGGTATACCGACCTACGGATTGTTCGTACTGGTTTCCGGAGCGGGACTTACGCTGGGCTTACTGGCGTACGGGCTGTTTTGCGAGCTTACCGCGGTTTGGACAATGGTGACGTATCTTACTACGGTAAAGGACTATAAGCGCG
>JAISKY010000227.1 GCA_031260745.1 Oscillospiraceae bacterium | reverse complement strand
CTTCCGAAGGTTGATTACTACGAAGATTTCCCGCAATTCGAGAACGGCGTGGGAATGTTGGCGCTCTTTGAGAGCGATTTCCGCTCGGAGATACGAGAGCAGATAGCAGATAGCAGAGTTGCTTTTTCAGTTGCGACCGGATTTGCGGCGGCTCCGATGTTTGAGCGTATTCTGAAAGATTTGCCAGCGAAAGTTTACGCGGTTCGCAATGACTTTTTCGGCGACAGCGTGGACGTTGCGGGATTGATTACCGGGCGTGATTTGATTGCTCAGCTGAAAGGCAAGGATTTGGGCGAATTTTTGGTTATTCCGTCGGTTATGCTAAGGCGCGGCGGCGACCTGTTCCTGGACAGCATAAGCCTTGACGACGCAAAGCGTGAACTGGGCGTACCGATATTCGCCGTAGAAAATGACGGCAGATTATTTGCGGAGAAAATAGCAGAGATTTCGAGGTAATAAATGGCAAGAAAACCGATAGTGGCGATTGTAGGGCGACCGAACGTAGGGAAGTCCGCGTTGTTCAATAAACTTGTGGGTAAGCGGCTGTCCATCGTAGAGGACGTGCCGGGCGTTACCCGCGACCGTTTGTACGCCGATACGGACTGGAACGGACGCACGTTTACGCTGGCTGATACCGGGGGAATCGAGCCAAAAACCGACAGCGAGATATTGCAGTTTATGCGCGTTCAGGCGGAAGCCGCGGTTGAAACCGCGGACGTTATTATACTCGTAACGGATATTCACTCCGGAGTGACCGCGGCAGACCAGGACGTAGCGAATTATCTTTTGCGCTCAAAGAAACCAATTGTGCTTGCGGTGAATAAAATGGACAGTACGGGTTACGACGACCCGGATATTTACGATTTTTTGTCGCTTGGAGTCGGGACGCCGGTCGCGGTTTCGGCGACTCACGGACACGGAACCGGAGATTTACTTGACGTTTGCGTAAAATATTTCAATGACCCCCTTGACAATTCCGAAGAAGATGATAGAATAAAGGTTGCGGTGATTGGTAAACCGAACGTGGGTAAAAGCTCGCTGATAAACCGCGTACTTGGCGAAAAGCGCGTAATCGTAAGCGAAGTCGCGGGTACGACCCGCGACGCGGTCGATACTCCGTTCAGTAACGAGTTCGGTGATTATCTGCTGATTGACACGGCGGGTATTCGCAAACACAGCAAAGTTGACGAGCGCGTGGAGCGGTTCAGCGTAATGCGCGCCGAGCAAGCGATTGAACGCGCCGACGTTTGCCTGATAATGGTTGACGCTCAGGAAGGCGTTACCGAGCAGGATACAAAAATTGCGGGGCTGGCTCACGAATCCGGCAAGGCGAGCGTAATACTCGCTAACAAATGGGACCTTGTCAAAAACGAAAAATTGAAAATTAACAATGAAAAACTTCCGGATAACGACGACTACGCTCTCGCGTTTATGAGCTACGCTCCGGTGCTGACTATCTCTGCGGCTACGGGTCTTAGAGTTAATAAACTGTTCGAGCTGATTAACTACGTGCATAGCCAAAGCGTGATGCGAATCACTACCGGACTGCTGAACAACGTGCTTTCCGACGCGACGATGAGGGTTCAGCCTCCGACAGACAAAGGTAAAAGACTGAAACTGCTGTATATGACGCAAACGGGGATTCAGCCGCCGCACTTCGTGGTATTTTGCAATGATAAAAGCCTATTCCATTTTTCTTATCAGAGATATATAGAAAATCAAATCCGCGCCGCGTTCGGGCTGGACGGTACGCCGATACGTATGACGGCGCGAAACAGGGGGGAAAACTGAACAATGCTTGTATTTGCGATGGCGGTAACTGCGATTGTCGCATACTCGCTGGGTGGGGTAAACGGAGCGATAATCGCGTCAAAGTATATCTTCGGAAATGATATACGCGAGAACGGAAGCGGAAACGCGGGACTGACGAACGCGTACCGCGTATTCGGGATTAAAGGCGCGGTGGTGACGTTAGCAATCGACACGGCAAAAGCCGCGATAGCGATAGGGTTAGGCTGGCTGTGGGTCGGCGGCGAGGCGGCGGCGCTTATCGGGTCGCCCGGCGGTCAGATGGTCGGAAAGCTGTTCGCGGGATTCTTCGCGATGGTCGGACACGCGTTCCCGGTATGGTACGGCTATAAAGGCGGTAAGGGCGTACTGGTATGCGGCGTAATGGCGCTGATGATTAATCCGTGGGTCGGATTGTGCAGTTGGGGCGTATTCATACTTATGGTGCTGGCGACGCGATATGTGTCGCTGGGTTCTATTGTCGCCGGAGCGATTGCGTTTCCGCTTTTTACCGCGATTTTCATACAACAGCCGATAGCTACGGGGCTCGCGATTGCGTCCGGAATTCTGATAATCGTAATGCACGCGGCTAATATTAATCGTCTGATACACGGTAAAGAAACAAAATTCGGAGCTAGAGAAAAGTGAAAATATCTGTGCTGGGAAGCGGAAGCTGGGGAGTAGCGCTGGCTAAGTTATTAGCCTCAAACGCTCACGAGGTTACGTTGCACTTTTTGAGAAAAAAACACGCCGAGGTTGTTTCGGCGGAAAATGAATATCACTCTTTGCCGGGCATAAAGCTGCCGGAGGAGTTGACGCTTTGTGATTCGCTTGACGGACTCGGCGGAGCGGATATAGTGGTGCTTTCGCCGCCGTCGTACGCTATGCGTTGGAACGCGGCTTTGCTGAAAGGCATTGTATCCGATTCGACGGTGCTTGTTACGGCGTCGAAAGGTATCGAGAAAGAAACCGGGCTTAGGCTTTCGCAAGTCATTGAGAGCGAGCTTGGCGGAGCGGAGCGGATTTCCGTACTTAGCGGACCGTCGCACGCGGAGGAAGTCGGGCGCGGAGTTCCGACGGGCTGCGTCGTTGCCGCGAGGACAGCTAAGACAGCCGAGATGGTTCAGGACGCGTTTATGAACTGCGATTTCCGCGTGTATACCTCCGACGATATTATAGGCGTGGAGCTTTGCGGAGCGTTAAAAAACATTATCGCAATCGCGGTTGGAATCTGCGACGGTCTGGGCTACGGCGACAATACCAAGGCGATGCTGATGACCAGAGGATTATACGAAATGTCGCTGTTGGGCGAAGCTATGGGCGGACGGCGCGAAACCTTCAGCGGACTTGCCGGAGTAGGCGATTTGATTGTCACGTGTACGTCGGAACACTCCCGCAACCGTAACGCGGGGCTGAACATCGGCAGGGGAATGACGACGGAGCAGGCTATGGACGCGGTAGGCGCGGTAGTAGAGGGCTACTATGCGGCGGCAGCGGCGTTTGAGCTTGCTCAAAAAGCCGGAGTTGAAATGCCAATTGTCAACGAGCTTTACGGGATAATGTACAAAGGTAAAGACCCCCGAATCGCTACCGCTCAGCTTATGGGCAGAGAGAAACGCTGGGAGCAGTAAAAAACAAATAGCAGAGATAAATCGTATCTCTGCTATTTTTTATTGAATATTACGCGGGGCGGTCGTAGGAATCGGCTTTAATCTCGCGTTTGGGTTTTTTAACCAGCTGTGAGATAATAATTCCCGCGAAGATAAACGCGCAGCCCGCGTAACCTCGCGGCGTCATTCGCTCGCCAAGCAAAATCGCCGCGCCGATTACCGAAAACAACGACTCCAGCGAGAATATTATTGCAGCTTTTGACGGTTCGGCGTTGCGTTGACCAAGCACCTGTAAAGTGTACGCCACTCCCGCGGACAATATGCCGCCGTAGAGGATTGATACGCGGCCGTCATAAATTGACTGCAAGGTCACGGTTTCGGTCGCGAACGCTCCAATCAGGCTAAGCGCGGCGCATACCAGAAACTGTACCATAGAAAACCTAACGGGATATATATTATCCGCGAAATGGTCGATAAACAGTATGTGCGCCGTCCAGAATACCGCGCCGATAATCAGCAGAATGTCGCCGAATCCTATCGCGCCGAATCCGTTGGTTACGCTTAACAGATACATTCCGACAAGCGCAAAAAAAGCTCCGATTATTGTCAGAACCGTACATTTTCTTCCGAAGAACATTCCGAAAATCGGAGTAAATATGATGTAGAGCGCGGTAATAAAACCCGCGCGTCCCGCCGAGCCTGTGACGACAATACCGAATTGCTGAAGCGAAACCGCCGAAAACAGTATCACTCCGCCGACCGCTCCGGATAACAGGGAGCGCCGCATTTTTGCGCGGTCGGTCGCGCCGCGCTCGAAAATTAGTATCACGGGAATAAGCGACGCCGCGCCTAATAGGAAACGCGCGCCTCCGTAAGTAAACGCTCCGACGTAGTCCATACCGGCGCGTTGCGCGACAAACGCAATGCCCCATATCAGCGCGGTCATAAACAACAAAATATTAGCTTGGGTAGTTTTTTTCATAAAATCGTTCTCAAAAATTGGCGGGTTCTCGGATTTTCAGGATTAGAAAACAGGGTTTCCGGCGGAGCTTCCTCGGCAATAGTACCTTCGCACATAAATAGCACGCGGTTCGCCGCCTCACGCGCGAAATTCATTTCGTGCGTCACGACCAGCATAGTCATTCCTTCCTCCGCGAGTGACCTCATAACGCTCAAAACCTCGCCGACGAGTTCCGGGTCAAGCGCGCTGGTAGGTTCGTCAAACAGCATAATCTTAGGACGCATAGCTAACGCGCGGGCGATAGCGACGCGTTGCTGCTGACCGCCGGATAGCCGCGCGGGGTACTCGTCCGCTTTCTCGGAAAGCCCGACCTTGTGTAACAACTCCTGAGCGTGTTCCAAAACCTCCGCTTTGCTCCGCTTTTGTACCCGCATAGGCGCAAGGCACACATTTTCCATAACGGTTTTATGCGGGAACAGATTGAACGACTGGAATACCATACCCATCTCCAGCAAAAGCCGAGTGTATTCGTCGTGACGTATGCGCTCCACCGTCGCGCCGTGTTCGCGGTGGAGGAAAAGTTCCTCGTCAATGAAGATTTTACCGCTAGTTATCGTTTCTAACTGGTTCAGCGAACGCAGAAAAGTAGATTTACCCGCGCCGGACGGACCTATAATACATATAACCTCGCCCTGCTCGACTGAGAGGGTAACGCCTTTCAGAACCTTTAGCTCTCCAAAGTTTTTGCATAGGTTTTCCGTTCGTATCAAAGACATTGTTTTCCCCTCCTCTACTGATAAACGGAGAATCGCTTCTCCAACTTGTTAAAGACAAACGTGAAAAACGCCGTGATTATCAGATAGATTATCATAGCGGGGATATAGACCAGCACAGTCGCGCTTGACGACGAGATGGAACTTGTCGCGTGCGTTAAGTCCGACAGCGCGATAATTGAGACCAGCGACGCGTCTTTTAGTACCATAATGAACTCGTTAGCGACCGGCGGTATCAGTCTGCGTATGGACTGCGGTATAATTATCAGCCGCATAGTCTGAGCGTAACCCAGACCAAGCGCGCGCGAAGCCTCAAACTGCCCTTTGTCGATGGATTGTATAGCGGCGCGGATAATCTCCGCGCAGTACGCGGCAGAGTTTAGCGCGAACGCGATAAACGCCGCTAAAAATTTGTCGTTAATCGTCAGCGCGGGGTTCATCGTCGGTAAACCGTAGTAGATGAAAAACAACTGCATCAGGAGCGGTGTGCCGCGAAAGAAAAATATGTACGCTCCGCTTAATTTGTTTAGAATCGGATTGCTTGATATTTTCCCCAACGCCAAAAATATTCCGCCGACAATTCCGGCTAATACCGATACAGCCGTCAGCGACACCGTAATTCGCGTACCCGCAAGTAATGACGGAAGCCAAAGTATAATATCCGCCAAGCCTTTGAGTAGTCCGCCCTTAACATCGCTTACAGGTACAATATTGCCAGCGATACCGATATAGGTTTCGGAGGCGCCGGTTTTAACGTCCTTGCCGCGTATTATATTGAAAAAGCCGTAATCGTACGTGGTTTCCGCGTATTTCGAGCCGGCGCTCTCAATAAGCTCCGGCGATACGCTCGCGGTTAAGTCGGCGCGGCTGGGCTTTGTAAAGCCCAGCACAACGCCGATAATAAGTATTGCGAGTATAATTATGCACGGTACTTTGTACCGATAGAGAATCTTCATAGATTATCCTGGAGAATCTGCGCGAGAGTACCATTGTCTTTGAGCTTTTTCAACGCTTCATTGACAGCTTTTTGAAGCGCTTCGTTGCCCAGTTTTATAGCGATGCCGAAAGTTTCCGCTTCCGCGTCAGGGTCTGACGACTGAATCCACGAAATCTCATAAGTGTCGCCCTCGCGAGCGACATAGCTGTCCGCAACGGTGCTGTCGCAGATAATCGCGTCGATACGTCCGAGTTTCAGGTCGCTGAACGCTTGCAAAACCTTTTCGTATTCGTTTACCTCGCAATTTAACGCGCCGGTGTCAATCAATCCTTTGATGTACGCGTCCGAAGTGGTTTCGTCCTGATAGCCGACTTTAAGCCCGTCCAGTCCGGTCGGCGACAATACGCGAGCGCCGCCTTTTCTGACGGCAATCGCTTGCCAGTTCTCAATGTAAGGCTCCGAGAACAGCATTTCAGTCTTGCGGTCGGGCAGTATCGTCACAGCCGACATAATAACGTCGTACTTGCTGGTAAAAAGACCTGAAAAAATCGCGTCCCACTTTGTATCTTCAAACACGACCTCAAGATTCAGCTCTTTGCCTAACGCCTTAGCCAACTCAACGTCCACGCCGAGCGGAGTTTTGCCGTCGTCGCTGAAATACTCAAAAGGCGGATAGCCGATTTCCATACCGACTTTCAGCGTTCCGGGAGTAAGTAATCCCAAGTCTGCTGTCGCGCCGCCGGGAGCGGCGGTCGTATCCCCCGAACCGGTATTCGTATCCGTGCCGCTCGCGCAGGACACGAAGGTCAGCGTCATAGCTGCGGCGAGCAGTATCGCCAATAGTTTGCGTTTCATCTTTTTCCCCTCCAATTTGTATATAAGCCTGTTTCGGCTATTATACAACCGACGCGCCGGTTTGTCAAGTGCAAATTACTTCAAAATTCGACTGAACGGCAAATAGGGATTATAGCGTTATACTAAATCTGTTAATGAAATAACTTTTTTAACGGAATATTGTTTCAGGTTTTTTCAAAGTATAAGCAAACCAGACAAAAAAAGTGTAATTTTGTAGTGTAACTTAGTCGGATATTGATACTTGACAAATATAGTCGATTGTGCTATGCTAAGAGTTACGCTATTATAGACTGACGTTGTAGGAATCTCGTAACGGCTATAGGTATTGCTTATAACTTATCCAACTACAGGGTAAGTTTTTTGAATAGTCAGACCGAGAATCGGTTTTAATGGTGAGTTTTTACTGTCCGCGTTTTGGCGCGGAAGCGGATATTTAGAAAGGCAAATTAAATGAACGGTTATCATTATATTGGAATTGTAATAACACTGGCGATATTTATTGCGATAAGCACATACGCGGGAGTACGAGCCAGACGAGCGCGTTTGCAATCTGCGGGTCCGCCGAAAACAGGCTCTATGATTATCGCCGGAGCGATTATGGGAACTCTGGTAGGAGGTTCGTCTACGGTCGGAACGGCTCAGCTTGCGTATCAGTACGGTTTGTCCGCGTGGTGGTTCACATTGGGCGGAGGAATCGGATGCCTGATACTCGCGCTTGGGTTCGTTCGACCGCTTAGGGAAAGCACCTCGCTGACGTTAGTGGGTATTGTAGCTAACGAGTACGGGCGTACGCCGGGACTGCTTGCCACAATTATGTCGGCGGTCGGAATTTTTATAAACATTCTCTCACAGCTATTGGCAAGCGCGGCGGCGATACTGGTAATCGCGCCCGCGTTCGGAATGATGCCCGCGTTAATTGCTTCGGCGGCGCTGATGTTCGTATATGTCGCGTTCGGAGGAATCAGAGGGGCCGGAATGGTAGGCGTCCTGAAACTGATACTGCTTTATTTTACCGTAGCGTTTTGCGCCGTTACCGTGTTAATAATGCACAAGGGCGAACTGTCGGTGATATTCGAGTATCTCAAAACCAATCCGAACAAATCCGGTGAAATGAACTGGGGATTGTTCTCGCGCGGTATCGGTATGGACGTCGGAGCCGGATTGTCGCTAATCTTCGGAGTTCTTACGACGCAAACCTACGGGCAAGCGGTTATGTCGGGCAAAAACGAGCGCAGCGCGAAAATCGGAGCGTTAGTCAGCGCGGTAATGATTCCTCCGGTAGGTATCTGCGGGATTTTAGTCGGGTTGTATATGCGTACTCAACCGCTTGCCGCGGGAGTTGACGAAAGTCAGGCGGCTTTGACAGCTTTGACGGAATTTATCAGATTGTATGTTCCGCCCGTACTCGGCGGAGCGATGCTGGCGACTTTGATATTCGCGGCGGTAGGTACGGGAGCGGGTCTTGCGCTCGGTATCAGTATGATGATTAATACGGACATCATAAAAGATACTTTGAATAAGAAGCTCGACCCAAAGAAAGAGTTCCGCTTTTTACAGCTTTGGATAGCGTCCGTACTTGTAGTAGGCGTATTGCTGTCGGCGTTGCTGGGAAAAGAAGCGATTCAAAGTTTCGCGTATATGTCAATGGGGCTGCGAGGTTCGGTAATGCTTTTGCCGTTAGCGCTGGCGTTGTTCGCGAAAGGAAAAGTAAACCACAACGCGATACTGGTTTCGGTAATAACGGCTCCGATAGTCGTAGCGGTTATCGGTATGATACCGCCACTGAAAAACCTGATTCCGTTTGACGGGCTTTTCGCGGGCATAGCCTTGAGCTTAGTGATATGCGCGATTGGTTTCGTAAAGGGAAAAGAGCGTTTGGGCGATGACCTGCAATAATTACGGTTGTAGGCTGCAAAAAAACAGAGCAACACAAGGTTGCTCTGTTCTAGGATATGCGACCGGATTTATACGCCGGAAAATAAATAATTGTAAACATTACAAAAAACGCTTGACAAAGTCGGTCAAACGTGCTATAATTCACTTTTGATTGCAACACTTTCTATTACGCGTAAATTATATTATACATCATCGCAAACAAAAAGTCAAGAGGGAAAAAGATAATAGTTACAACTATTTCGGGCGTATCACGTTCGGAAGAAAATGTTCAGCGAATTTTTAGCGCGAAAACTTACTTTCAGGAGGATGTATGCTCAAAGTCAAAGACGTTTACTATGGCAAGACTTTGCGAAAGAGTTTTGCGAAGCAGGAAGAAATAATGGAAATGCCGCACCTGCTGGAAATCCAGAAAGCCTCGTACCGTTGGTTTCTCGAAACAGGTTTGCGGGAAGTGTTCAAGGACGTTTCCGCTATATCCGACTACGCGCAGAACCTTGAACTGACGTTCATCGATTTCCAGATGGACGAGAACAAGGCGAAGTACAACCTGCGCGAATGCGCGGCAAGGGACGCGACTTACGCGGCTCCGATTCGCGTAAGCGTACGGCTTCGCAACAAGGAAAGCGGGGAACTTAAAGAGCAGGAAATCTTTATGGGCGATTTTCCGCTTATGACTCCGTCGGCGACGTTCGTGATTAACGGCGCGGAGCGCGTTGTGGTCAGTCAGATTATTCGTTCGCCGGGAATGTACTATGAACGCCGGACGGACAAGACCAGTTTGTCAACTTACGGAACTACAATCATTCCGTACCGCGGAGCGTGGCTTGAATTTGAAACCGACGCGTCGGATTTGTTCCACGTCCGTATTGACAAAAACCGTAAACTTCCGATTACGTGGCTGCTTAGAGCGTTCGGCGGTGAGATTAAGAAAGACGAGAAGCCGTGGGCGATTCTTTCAATAGCCGCGAATACGGGCGGCGGTACTACTACGGAACAACTTAAAGAAATCTTCGGCGACGACGAGCGTATGACCGCGACCTTAGACCGCGACACGTGTAAAGGACGCGAGGACGCTTTGCAGGAAATCTATCACCGTTTGCGTCCGGGCGACCCGGCGACCGTGGAAAGCGCGGAACTGCTTGTTAACAACTACTTCTTTGAGCCTCGCCGTTATGATTTATCTAACGTCGGACGTTATAAGTTTAACAAAAAACTTGAGATTTCCAGGCGAATCCGCGGATTTGAGCTTGCGGAGAATGTTTCAGACCCGATTACCGGCGAGCTTATCGCGCTTGCTGGCGAGAAAGTCACCACGGCAATGAGCGACGAGATTGAAGCGCGCGGAGTGCTGTGCGTATATGTTAACGATAATACCGGAATTAAAGTTAAAGCGTTTTCTAACGGAATGGTTGACATTAGCAAGTTTGTCAAACTGGATTCCGAAGATATTACCGCGCTGGGGTTTAATGAAAAAGTCCGGTTCGTGATTCTGCGTCAGATTTTAGCCGAAATTGACGACGGAGATTACGAGGACGAGAACGAAAAAACCGAGGCGTTGAAACTCGCGCTGACCGACAGAATTGACGACTTGATACCAAAGCATATAATCCCCGACGACGTGTTTGCGGCGGTTAACTATCTTAATTGCCTTGCTCACGGAGTCGGCGAGCCTGACGACATCGACCATTTAGGCAACCGCCGTATGAGAAGCGTCGGTGAGCTTCTGCAAAACCAGTTCCGCGTTGGATTCGCGCGTATGGAGCGCGTTATTCGCGAACGTATGACGCTACAGGATTTGGCGATGGTTACTCCGCAGACACTGATTAATATTCGCCCGGTTACGGCAGCGATAAAGGAGTTTTTCGGTTCAAGTCCGCTGTCGCAGTTTATGGACCAGACGAATCCTTTGGCGGAACTGACGCATAAGCGGCGTATGTCCGCGTTAGGTCCCGGCGGTCTCAGCCGCGAGCGCGCGAACTTTGACGTGCGCGACGTTCATTATACTCACTATGGGCGTATGTGCCCGATAGAAACTCCGGAAGGTCCGAATATCGGACTTATCAGCTATTTGGCAAGCTACGCTAGGGTCAACGATTACGGATTTATTATTACTCCGTATGTTAAAGTTGTAAAGACCGAAAACGGAATGTTCGTTACTGACAAGGTTGACTTTATGACCGCCGATATTGAGGACCAATATGTCGTCGCTCAAGCTACGGAACCGCTTGACGATAACGGCTGTCTGCGTAATAAGCGTATTACCTGTCGTCACCGCGACGAAATTATTGAGGTTGACAGCGAAAAAGTAGATTACATTGACGTGTCGCCGAGAATGATGGTATCAATCGCGACCGCGATGATTCCGTTTTTGGAGAACGACGACGCAAACCGCGCGTTGATGGGCGCGAATATGCAGCGTCAAGCCGTTCCGCTGCTGATGCCGGAAGCTCCGATTGTCGCCACGGGTATTGAGCATAAATGCGCCGTAGACTCCGGCGTAGTATTGCTCTCGGAGGGTGACGGCGAAATTAAAGCCGTTTCGGCTGACGAGGTTACCGTTACGTATGACTTCGGCGGTGATAAGTCTTACGACTTGCTGAAGTTCGTACGCTCCAACCAGGGTACGTGCATTAACCAGCGACCCGTAGTGGAAGTCGGTGAGCGCGTCAAAGACGGAGATGTACTCGCGGACGGTCCCAGCACTTCTAAGGGAGAGCTTAGTTTAGGCAAAAACGTACTCGTAGGATTTATGACCTGGGAGGGCTACAACTACGAGGACGCGATACTAATTAACGAGCGTCTTACGCAAAATGACGTGTTTACTTCTATTCACATTGAGGAACACGAACTTGACTCCCGCGATACGAAACTGGGACCGGAGGAAATCACCAGAGATATTCCGGGCGTCGGCGAGGACGCGCTTAAATATTTGGACAGCAGGGGAATTATCACGGTTGGCGCGGAGGTACGCTCCGGCGATATTCTTGTAGGTAAGGTTACGCCGAAAGGTGAAACCGATTTGACCGCCGAGGAACGTCTGCTTAGAGCGATTTTTGGTGAGAAGGCTAGGGAAGTCCGCGATACGTCGCTTAAAGTTCCTCACGGAGAAAGCGGAATCGTGGTTGACGTAAAAGTATTCACTCGCGATAATAATGACGAAATGAGCCCCGGAGTAAATCAGGTCGTGAGGGTTTACGTGGCTCAGAAACGTAAAATCAGCGTCGGCGATAAGATGGCGGGACGTCACGGCAATAAGGGCGTAGTATCGCGTATATTACCGCGTGAGGATATGCCGTATCTGCCGGACGGAACTCCGCTTGACATCGTGCTGAACCCGTTAGGCGTTCCGTCGCGTATGAACATCGGACAGGTTTTGGAAGTTCACCTCGGTTACGCCGCGAAAGCGCTCGGTTGGAAAGTCGCTACTCCGATATTCAGCGGAGCGGACGACGACGAAATCAACGAAGCTCTGACCGAAGCGGGACTTAGGATAGACGGTAAAAGCGTACTGTACGACGGACGCACGGGAATGCCGTTCGATAATCCGGTTACGGTCGGATATGTGTACTTCCTGAAACTTCACCATTTGGTTGACGATAAGATTCACGCGCGGTCTACCGGTCCGTACAGTCTGGTAACTCAGCAGCCGTTGGGCGGAAAGGCGCAGTTTGGCGGACAGCGTTTCGGAGAGATGGAAGTCTGGGCGCTCGAAGCGTACGGAGCCGCGTACACCTTGCAGGAGATACTGACGGTCAAATCCGACGATGTTCAGGGACGCACTAAAACTTACGAGGCGATTGTTAAGGGTCACAGTATTCCGACTCCCGGAGTTCCGGAGAGTTTCAAGGTGCTTGTAAAGGAATTGCAGTCGCTGTGCCTTGATATGCGCGTACTTGATGAGTTCGGTAACGAGATTGACCTGCGCGTTGAGGACGAGGACGTTCAAACCAGTCAGGAATACTACGTCGCTGACGACAGCGAATTTGAGCGCGAAGGCTTCTCGCTTGAGGACATTGAGGACGAGGATTTTGACGACGACGACGAGGAACTGGGCGAAGCTGACGACGAGGATTACGACGACGAGGAGGACCTCATCGAGTCCGAAGAAGACGATTACGACGACGACGAGGACGAGGAAGAGGACGACCTGGATAGCCTTGAAGGTCCGGACGCTCTTTTATGATTGAAATTACCGCGTATAATAATTTAAGATGAACTCTATTCTGTCGCTGAAAGGAGATTGTAGCGCGTAATGTATGATTACGCATTACAAGTTTAACTATATGAACGCACAATTTGACGCGATACAAATCGGTATTGCCTCGCCGGAAACGATTAGGTCTTGGTCTTACGGCGAGGTCAAGAAACCTGAAACGATAAACTACCGCACACTAAAGCCGGAGCGCGACGGACTTTTCTGCGAACGCATCTTCGGACCCACGAAAGACTGGGAGTGCCATTGCGGAAAGTATAAGAAAATCCGCTTCAAGGGCAAAATATGCGACCGCTGCGGCGTTGAGATTACTCGTCAGCGCGTACGTCGCGAGCGTATGGGACACATTGAACTTGCGGCTCCGGTTAGTCATATTTGGTATTTCAAGGGCATTCCGTCCAGAATGGGGCTTATGCTTGACATCAGTCCGCGTATTTTGGAGAAACTGTTGTATTTCGCCTGTTATATCGTGATTGACCCCGGAGATACGCCGCTTGCTAAAAATCAGATTCTCACGGAAAAGGAATACCGCGA